>JANQGV010000203.1 GCA_028282925.1 Thermodesulfobacteriota bacterium | reverse complement strand
GATCATGCCCGCACAGCGCTTTTTAAAACCCTGAACGTTCAGGATGTTCGGGAATCATACCGAGGTGCATTTTCTATTATTCGTGTTCCCGGCGGCCTGTTTGCCCGCAGCCTTGCCGCACTTCAAAACAATCCGGCCATTGAACATGCCCAGCCCAACTACACATACCGCGGCCATGGCTTCAGCGGCCCTCCCGACGACCCGTTGTATCCGAACCAGTGGAATTTCGAGATGCTGAACGTTGAGCAGGCCTGGTCACACAGCACCGGTGAGGGCGTGGTGGTGGCCGTACTTGACTCGGGCGTGCACTCCGGCGGCCGCGACGGTTTCGGCAACCGGCTGCTTTCCGGCTATAACAGTTTTATCCGGCAGGAAGTTTTCTGGCACGACAACCACTGGCACGGCACCCACATTGCCGGAACCATCGCCCAGGAAACAGACAATGAAATCGGTGTGGCCGGCATTGCCTTTGATGCTGAAATTCTGCCGGTCAAAGTACTTGATCGCAATTTGGTTGGTACCACAGAAACAGCCGCCTCCGGAATCCGCTGGGCAACGGACAACGGCGCCGACATTATCAATATGAGTTTTGGTGGTGATTTGCTTGGTGACGACAGCGATCTTGTTTTGCATGAAGCCGTACAGTATGCCTATGGGCACGGGGTCACCCTCGTCGCCTCCGCCGGCAACAGTGCCGAGTTCCATCTCTTTGAGCCAGGGGTTTCCTATCCGGCTGCTTACCCGGAGGTAATAGCCGTTGGGGCTGTAACAATATTGAAGGAGCGTGCTTTTTATTCAAATTACGGCCCCGACCTGGACCTTGTTACCCCCGGGGGGAATTCTAAGGTGGGAATACCGCAGGAAACGTTTTCAGCGGGCCGGGGCACCTGGTTTGCGGCCTTCGGCTGGGACTACCGCTGGAAGTCCGGAACGTCCATGGCCTGCCCCCATGTCAGTGGAACCGCAGCCCTGGTAAAATCCCTTCACCCGCAGTGGGGGCCGAATGATATCAAAGAAGCCCTGGTGGAAACCGCTGAAGACCTCGGCGATGCAGGGGTTGACGATGAATACGGTTTCGGGCTTGTCGACGCTGCCGGAGCTGTGCTGTGGGAGATAGCTCAAGATGAATAAAAAAGTAGCAATTATCAAAAGTATGTTTTGTTTGGTTTTTACCGGCTTGCTCTCTCTGTCTTTTTCCTGCGGGCAGAGCCGCCTTGTTGCCGTGTATGAAGCGCCCGCGGCAGGGGGGCTGGCCGGCGCCGGAGAAACTGTGTACCTGGTTTCCCGGCAGGGTGTTGGAATATGGGAAATCGGCCCGGATGGCGACTCCCTTGACGTTACCAATATTGAGTATGATGGCTTTGTCCAGAGCGCTGCCTGGAATGACGGGTGCTTATGGCTTGCCAGCACAGAGGGGATATATCAATATGATACGGCTACCGCTGAGTTGGAACCGGGGTTTCAACTCAGCCCGCCGAGCAGCCACAGCGCCCTGACGGCTGATGAAAACGGTCTGTGGATCAGCGACACCTTTAACAGGCAAATCGTACGCACCGATTTCAACGGGACCGTTATAAACATTTTTGAAAACGCAAACTTTTTTACCGGTCTGGCCCATGACGGCACTAGTCTCTGGGCGATTACAATGAAGAATGATCGGACAAGCACCATCTGTAAATTTGATGCCGCCGGTGCTGAGGTGGTGTCGATTCCCGGACCTGCAGGTTTTTCCATATATGATATTGCCTGGAGCGGGGGCTTCCTGTGGATGTCCGCCCATGATAATCGGAGGTTCAGCGCCCTGGGAGAGGTGCTTCTCAAAATAGATGTTTCCGTTTGGTGAAACAATTGAAAGGACGGGTACATGTACAAAAAAACTATGTTGGTGAAAATAATAGCCGCAGGGCTTGCCGTTGTGTGGCTGCTGCCGTGCCTTTCCTGCGACCGTTTTACAGAACAGGTTGACTGTTATTATATGCCGGATGCTGATTGCTCCTCTTCTTTTTCGCCGGACCGGGAATTTTTTAAATGCAAAGAGTTTTACCTGCTGTATGAAATCGGGCACCCCGACCTTGACTGGCCCGTACAGGTCGGGGTCGATACCGTTGAAATGCTTTGGGCTTCTCTGAACGGCGATCCTGGCGCCATGGCGGCCATCTTTTCCGACGATGAGCTCCGGACCCTGATTGAAAACAATGCCTACCGGCGCGGGATACCCCTTCCTCCGACAGACTGGACTATCGGCAGATGCCGTGTGCCCCTGGTAACCCCGGGGTCGGACGAAGAGCGTTTGGTGCACGATATTCTGTTTCGCCGGGAAGAGGGATTCATTGTTATGTCCAGCCCTTACGACGGCAGCGACATATACCTGAAAGATGTCGACTATGTCAAGTTTCGGGGCTCTCCCGTGATACGCATACCGGAACCGTTTGAAGAATAGACAAGGAGGCGTACCATGCAGTTGAAAAAAAACACACACATGCTTGTTGCAGTTATACTGGCGGCCTGGGCGGTAGCGCTGCTGCCGGCCAAGGCATATGCGGTCAGCCCGGACAGTCAGACGACGTCCTGTTATATGATTGCCGATGAAACCTTCGAGGGCTGGGACGGCTGTTCGGACTCGGAGATCTCCATCCTGTTTTTCCCAATGGATTTCGCGGAAGACCTCGGCGTGAGTAGTAGGAATAAGGGGCTGTTTCTACACACCGGCCGTTCTGAAATTGATGGATTTCTGGCCTGCTTCTCCGAGCGGCAGCTTCTTGAAATGGGGGCATTCAAGCGCACCTCCGCGTCACTGAACGGAACGGTCATATACATGCCCGCAATCAGGTTGTATGATAACGAATACTATACCAAGACGGTCATACCTAAAATATTTTTCCTCACGAGCGACAAAAAAGCCGTTGCCATGCTGAACCCGTTCAATGGCGAGGAAATACGGCTGGAGGGGATCGACTATATTAAATTCAGAAATACCGTTCCCCTGCCCGTGCCGCCCCCGCTCTAAGGTGGAAGCGGGACAGACATCGCCAACAGTTCTTGAGAGACCTGTGCTGGTTTAACTTTGGTAGGAGTTGTGTCCTCAACCTCCTGTTAGTATTTAATTCATCTACAGCTTTTGCCGGTATGTAATTACATATAACCAACGTTAGGGGCCGATTGTAAATATTTTTTTTAATCCTTTTACCTCCATACGGTCATGAGTCTATCCAGCACAAAAATACTTTGCATAGTGGTTTTCGTTACGGCCATTGCCGCCGCACCAGTCCAGGCTTTGCCGGTTTACCTGGCTGAGGCCGCTTCGATTCCCGGTGAGATTATTGTCCGATTCAGGCCCCACGCCCCGGATCATACCCGCACAGCGCTTTTTAAAACCTTGGATGTTCAGGATGTTCGCGAATCATACCGAGGGGCATTCTCTATTATCCGTGTTCCCGGCGGCCTGTTTACCCGCAGCCTTGCCGTGCTTCAAAAACACCCGGTCATTGAACATGCCCAGCCCAACTACCTCTACCGCGGCCATGACATGGGCGATCCTCCCGACGATCCCCTGTATTCCAACCAGTGGAATTTTGAAATGCTGAACGTTGAGCAGGCCTGGCAGCACAGCGCCGGTGAAGGCGTGGTGGTGGCCGTACTTGACAGCGGCGTACACCCCGGCGGTCGTGACGGTTTCGGCGACCGGCTGCTTCCCGGCTTCAATGCTTTTACCGGCTTTGAACTGAACTGGCACGACGACCACTGGCACGGCACCCACATCGCCGGTACCATTGCCCAGGAAACCAATAATGAAATCGGGGTGGTCGGCATTGCCTTTGATGCTGAAATTCTGCCGGTGAAAGTACTTGATCGCAACCTGGTTGGTACCACAGAAACAGCCGCTTCCGGAATCCGCTGGGCAACGGACAACGGCGCCGACATTATCAATATGAGCTTCGGAACAAGCAACCTTTCCGACGAAGGCGATCTTGTTTTGCATGAAG
>JANQGV010000178.1 GCA_028282925.1 Thermodesulfobacteriota bacterium | reverse complement strand
ATCAGCCGTGCTTCGGATGCCCCGGCATATGCAGGCGCGGCGTATACAAAACCAACGACGGCCAGTACGCTCATCGCAAGGGCTGTATGTCCTCACTGTTTTACTATGAATATGAAACTGAAAAGTATGGGAAAATGGCCGAGGTTACGTTTTATGCAACGGAGCTTGCAAACCGGCACGGCCTGTGTGCCCTTGAATTGCGTTTTTTGCTGCACTGGCTTCCTGAGGCCGTTAAGCGGGGCCTTGTAGATCCTTCAGTAACGGGTTTGCATCCCGACGGCCTGGGTACCCGGGAATGGATGGACAGCCTGGTAGACCTTATTATCAATCGAAAAGCTGTGGGCGATATACTGGCTGAAGGAAGCCGCCGTTCAGCAACTGCGCTCGGCGCAGAGAAACTGATTGAAGGTATGGTAACGCAGACCGGCTTTGACGCCGATTTTTACAGTCCCAGGCTTTTTCCGGCAAATGCCCCGATTTATGCAACCGAACCGGTATATCCGATAACACAGTTGCACCGCATCAGTTTTCCGATGCTGAAATGGATGGTGTGGTATTCTACAGAAGGCATGATGGGATTCCTGACAACCGAAAAATTGAAAAATCTTGCTGAAACGTTCTGGGGTGATGTATGCGCTGCTGAAATGGACAGCCCGGACAAAAAGGGCGCAGTGGCAGTTATCAACCAGAACCGCTGCTATGCCATGGAAAATATGGTGTATTGCGACTGGTTCTGGCCGATCGACTTTACCGGCAATACCGAGACCGGTGTGGGAGACCCGGCCCTTGAAGGCCGACTGTTCTCGTCGGTTACCGGTGTCGACATGGATGCCGGTGGATATCTTGCAAGCGGCGAGAGGTGCGTAAATCTCTGCCGGGCTATTTATTTACGAGAGGGACGCAGGGGGCGGGAGGATGATACCCTGGAGGACTTTCAGTTTACGGTTCCCCTTGCCGCCCAGGAACCCCCGATTGGTCTGTTCAACCCCGAACTGCTGGTTCCCGGCAAAGATGGGGAAGTTGTGTCTCGCATAGGAGCGGTTGTCGATCGAAAAGAGTTCGAAATCATCATGAATGAGTATTATACCCTCCGTGGCTGGGACGTATCTACCGGGTTGCAAAAACGCTCTACCATGGAAGCACTGCAGCTTACCGATATGATTTCCGTATTGCAGCAAAATGGTCTGATTGCCGATTAGGTAGTAAGGTGGGTTTTTGAAATAATGCAGAAAGACTGGAAAAGCCCTAAACGCGGCGACTCCTGAGGTAATGCTATGAATACAGAATAACGGCGGCGGTGATGGCGTAGAGGACAACCGAGAACAGGATGGGCTTGTCGTTGAGCAGGACTTTTTCAGGGCTACCGCCCTCGTTTTTTTGATGAATGAGGTACAGGTATCTGAAGATACCGTACAGAACAAAGGGAACGGTATATTTCAGTTTGTCGGTGCCGAAATGGGCAATCGTATCGTCGGCAACCGTGTAGAGGATATAGGCGATGACCGTAGCGGTGGTGACGATTGAAATCATCTGGTCGAGCAGGTGCGGGCTGTATTCAAACAGGATTTTACGGTGGTTTATGGCGTTATCCTCAAGCAGAATCAATTCATGCCGCCGTTTACTTAAAGCGAGAAAGAGTGACAACAGGAGGGTGCAGAAAAGCAGCCACGTTGAAAAAGACACCTGAATAGCTTCTGCCCCGGCCCCCACACGCAGAAGAAATCCCAGCGAGATACAAAAGACATCGATAATAACGACATGTTTTAAATACACGGAATAGCAAACCTGCAGGAGCAGGTATCCGGCGGCAATGTAGAGAAAAGAGGTGTTGAGCAGAACAAAAGCACACACACCGGAAATGATCAATAGCACAAGCAGGGCCGTGGCGGCAGTGATGGGTTTCAGTTTGCCCGACGCCAGCGGTCTTTTGCATTTGAGGGGGTGGTTTTTGTCCTGCTGTAAATCAATAAGATCGTTCAGTATGTAGACGCAGCCAGACAGCACGCAGAAGACGGAAAACGCGATAATCGACTTGTTGAACTGGGGGGCATTCAACAGGTTTTGCGAAAAGAGAATAGGTGCAAATATAATGAGGTTCTTCGTCCACTGGCGTGGGCGCATGCTGAGCAGTATTTGTACTAGAGCGTTATTGGACATGGAAGCGTGTTTTAAATCAGGTTACGGATATCTTTAGCGGGCGACCATCCAAACCCCGGCAATAATCAGCACAATACCTGTTATCTGAACCAGGTCCAGGCTTTCTTTAAAGATAAGCCAGGAAGCCAGTATTACCAGCACATAGCCGACACTGGTATTAATGGGGTAGGCGACACTGAGATTTATTTTAATTAAAACATAATTATATGCGGCCAGGCCAAGGGCAAAGCAGGCAATGCCTGCCAGAATGACAGGGTTGAGTGCCATGTTCAGTAGAACGTCGGTTACGCTGGTTGCTTCGCCCGGTTTCAGTGCCCCGGCCTTCATGAGAATATTAGCGGTTGCATTTAAAACGATTGAACAAATAAAAATTATGTAGATCGTACTCATGTTGCAGAAAATCCCCTCCCTACTATTCCGATAGCAGCTCTAATTATTGGATTCGAATTCCTTAAGCGTTTGATCAAGAATATCCGGTGCATCGGTTTCAGCTTCCGATGAATCGGGCACAGGCTCCGGTGTCTCCGCAGGTTCCTCCCTGAGCGTTTCAACCACCACTTCTTCAGCAGCCGGTTCAGCTTCTTCGTACTCTTCTTCCTCGATGAATACTTCGGTAGACGTTTCCAGTTCCTTGTATTTTTTACCTACCTGTTCATCCTCGATTTTGTGATCGAGCCAGGGCTTTTGGGAGGTAAGGTCGGAAACAATTTTTTTGGCCGAGTAGTTCAGCAGCTTCTTGGCTTTGGGAGGGTCCGGAGACAGGTAATAGTCCCAGAATAGGAATGTCTCCCCCTTTTTTCCAAGTGCCTTGTGTCGTCCCCACCACAACATCTCACCATTGCCGACATTGATGAGCTTGACTTCAACAATAACGGATGAATCGATTGCCGAATTGGGGTTGTATGCAGTAATGGTGCCGAAAAGCAGCAGGTTTGCATCCATTTCCCGAGCGTGCATGACGGCTTTCTGGATGCGCCGGCTCTGAAGATCCAGCCGATTAATGCCGGGAATACTTTCAATGTAAACGACTTTTTTGAAATAGTCTTCGGCGATTATTTTTTCAGTAAACAGCCGGGCTGCGTGAAGCCCCAGGGCCTGTGAATCGTTGGGAGTTTCAAAGGGTATGATCAACAACCGCCCGGTTTTATAAAAATTGATGAGGTTTTTCTTTTCAAAGATCCGGACCTTTTGGGGAATGATAACCCCGGGTGTGCAGGAGACAATACCGCATACCAGCAGACCCGTGACAATGAGCCGCGTGAGTGTGCCGACTAAAGGCATGTTTGCTTTTATATGCATGATTCGCCCGGCTGTATTGTTTTGGTTTTGTTTGTACAAAATGGCATACGAATGTTTTTTTGTCAAGGTAATTCAGATAGATAATGTATTGATGGTTGTAAAAGCAGGTAACCTGTTTTTTTTAATGAGACCCCCGTCTCCTCATGGATTTGTATGGGCCTGCACACCCTGGAGGCTGTCGCCCCGGACCTCCCATATCTGGTAATACGGTGTGCGTACCCGCAGAGGGGTAAAGTACTTTTTGGGATAGGCATGGCGCAGGAACAGTTTATTGAAAACCGATTCGGCAATGTCTGAATCCATCAGTGCTCCGAACCGAGACCTCGTGTACCATTCGAACCGGTAGCGGCTGCGCTGGTAGAAATTTTTCTCCTTCATGTCCTTTTTTGTGCGGGTGCCCATATGTGAGAGCTGCAACCGTTTACCGCCCAGGTTGAATTCACCGGTTGTGGTATTTAACTGCATGCCCCGGCTTTTGAGATAGGGGTCTTTTTTTGATATGCTGTAGAACGCTTTATACGTGGGACGTGTTCCGTCCTGCCTGTCGATATCCCAGGTACCGAACCAGTACCACCATCCGGCGGTTTTGCACAGCAAACTATCCACAAATAAATAGAGCGGTACTGTTTTGTCGGGATAAAAAAACCGGAGCCAGTCATCAACGGTTTTGTATGGTTTAACCGGTTTCAGCCCGGCCTTTTCAAGCCTGATTCGCGCGAGCTCGGGCCCGGCGAGCAGAACCTCTTTTGCAAGTTCGAGGGCTTTTGTGCGGTTGTTGCCGACGGCACGGTTGAGTATGCTCATGCCCCTCATCCCCCGTGCGGTATAAAACTGCATGAAGTTTGCCGCCAGGCGGTAGCTGGTGGTTGTGTATGGCAGGGCAGTGTACACGGTCCGTTCGCCGCCGTGAATCGAGCCGTCGTTGATGGTGGCGCGACGGGAATAGTAGGTGATCGCATACCCATGGTCCCACCATGCCCATACAACGGAGTTGTCGGGCGTATTATGCTTTATGTAGTCCATGCCTTCAACCAGGGCGCCGGACTCCTTGGGCCATTGGGTATAGGCGGTATTGGATTTATAGAGTGGAAAACAGAGCAGTATCAGGAGAAGTGGAGTAATGATATAAACCGGAACAAACTGTTTGCGGTACTCCCAGATAAAGGAGAGAAAAAAGCCGGTGCCAAGAGCCAGGGGAGGTATGAGGAAAATGAGAAACCGGTTGGCCTTGGTGAACGCCAGAACCGACAGGGTAAAAAACGAAATCAGGTACAGGCTGTGCTTTTTGTTGCGCCAGATGAGCAGCGCCAGTCCGACAACCGCCAGCAGGAACGCCAGCATGTTCTGGGTGGTATAGGTTACAATGGTATCCAGAGAGGGTATCGACTGCTCGCTGATGGAAACGCCGATATTGGGGAAAGCCCCTGCCGCTTCCTTTGAAATGTATGCAAATTCCTTCAGAAGAGCATTGGTTACTTTTACGGGTACCTGAAATCCATCCAGTATGAGGAAAACAAGGGTCATGACGCCGAGGACGGCGTAGAAAATAATACCCTCTTTTTTAGGCGGTCTGTAATAAAAAACAAGGGCAACAAGAAGAGGCAAAAGTGATATGGCGATGACGGCCGATTGTGCCTGGTCCCACCACCACATAAATAGTACCATTGACAGCAGGCCTGCAGCAAAGAACAGATACCGCTTGACGGTTTTGCTTTGGCCGAACATCAGAAACAGAATGGCCGGCGCGGCAGACCAGGTTACATTCATGCAGTCGGTGTCGAAACGTCCGATATTGCTGCGGTGGATGTAAAAGGGATACAGAAGTACAACGAGGGCCGAGGCAAGTCCGCACAGCGGGCCGCCGTAGAACCTGCCGAGAAAATAAAGGGGTATTGCCAATAGCGGGCCGAGCACCGCAGGCAATACCGCCCCGATCCAACTCAGCGAGTAGTCCGTTGCTTTGGCCACGGTTGCGGCCATAACTGAAATCAGGGGCGCAGGAGAAGGGCGGGGCGGAGAGTTCGGCACACCGCGTTTTTCATCTATTTTATGATACGTGTCGTCTACAAGGTCCTGGGCAAGGCTGAGATAGAACCAGGCATCGAACGTGGTATGAATAGGTTCGTTGTTGAAAAAGGCTTTTTGTTTGTATCTGTTCCACTGTTCAAGATCCTGGGTGCGAACCGCTATGCCTGCAGCGATAATACAGAGTAAAACAACTATTTCAATCGGTATGGAGTATTGCGTAAAAAAGCGTGACAGGGGTGCAAGCTTGTCTGCAATTGTATCGGAATAGGAAGCGCCGGCTGTTTGCGTTTTTTGTGCCGGAACTGCGGGTGTTTTTTTCTTGAGCTGCTTTTTCTTAGCCATGAGCGAGTGGATCCTGTTAGCCGCCGTTTTCGATTCTGTCGTAGCGCAACTGGGTTATCTGTTCGCTGATCAGTCCCATCATGAAAAGAATCACTGAACTGATGAACAAAAGTGCTGACATGTTGGTGAAGCGATGCGCGGTAAAAAACGTATATGCATAATATGATATTCCCGACAGGAAAAAGAATGTGCTGACAGGAAGAAAAATGGTTAAGGGTGAGAAAAGGGTCGATATTTTAATAATGATAATAAGAAAACGTACGCCGTCTTTAAACATCTTGATTTTGCTCTTGCCGGTCCGCTTATGGGCATGTATGGGATGGTAGTGCACGGAGCGGCCGCTGCGAA
>JANQGV010000256.1 GCA_028282925.1 Thermodesulfobacteriota bacterium | reverse complement strand
AAGAAGCGTACTTTGTAGTACGTTGATGAGGCTGGAGGGAGTACAGCCTGTAGATTCGGGTAGTACGGCAGCCGTAGCAGAACGCTTCGCTTGGTTTGGGCCTAGGGCGGGACAAGTTGCAGGGCGCCCTTTCTTTTGCCTCCTTTTCTTTGGAGCGAGCAAAGAAAAGGAGGCGAAGGCGCGTAGCGTCTTATAAACATATTCTCCCCGAATCGCTGAAAGCTATTAGGGTCGCACGGCTCAAAGCCGTGGTTTTGAAAATACAATAATAAATCGACCATATTACAGAAGGAAAGAAAATACGCATGCAGCATCAGGAACTTGTTGAAAAAATCGACCGGCTGAAAAAAGAACGTAATGCAGTTATCCTGGCCCACAATTATCAGCGCGATGAAGTACAGGCCATTGCCGACTTTACCGGCGACTCCCTTGGTCTCAGCATCACCGCCGCAAAAACCGACGCCGATGTAATCGTTTTTTGCGGCGTCCATTTTATGGCTGAAACCGCGTCAATTCTGTCACCCCAAAAGAAAGTTTTAATGCCCGACATTGACGCCGGCTGTCCCATGGCAAATATGATCACCGCCGATGAGCTCCGGACCCTGAAAAAAGAGCATCCGGGGGCACTGGTGCTGGCCTATGTCAACACATCCGCAGAGGTTAAAGCCGAAACCGATATCTGCTGCACGTCGTCGAATGCGTTGAAAGTCGTCGAATCGCTTCCGAAAGACGCGGAAATAATCTTCGTGCCCGATAAATACCTCGGCAATTTTATCAGCACCAAAACCGGGCGTCCCTTCATCATGTGGAACGGCTACTGCCCTACGCATGTAAAAATCAGGGCCGAAGATATAGAACGCCGAAAAGCGGACCATCCCGACGCCGTGGTCGTGGCCCACCCCGAATGCACGCCCACGGTGCTGGCCCTTGCCGATGCGGTATTATCAACCGAGGGCATTTGCCGCTATGCAAAGAATTCTCCCGCCCGTGAAATCATTGTATGCACCGAAGTGGGCGTTCTCTACCGCCTGCGCAATGAAAACCCGGGCAAAACATTCTATCCGGCCACCGAGCAGGCGACCTGCCCCAATATGAAAAAAACCACCCTGGAAAAAGTCCTCTGGTCCCTCGATCGCATGCAACACGAGGTGAAGGTTCCCGACGACATCCGGGAAAAAGCCCTCGGTGCGGTAAACCGGATGGTTGACATAACGTAACCTTTCTCCAACATGCACTCCCGGCGCTACAGTTGAAAAACTTGTCATAAATGGTGTATGTAACAATACTCCAATGTATACTTGCCTTACAATTTGCAATATGCTAAAAATTGAATCACAAACGGCGGCACCACACACCGCTCCACCCAGTATCGGAATGCTGCCGGAATACGTTCTTCCCGGGAGAAATCATGATACCGAAAAAAAAGTATTGGTTGGCCTTTCCGGCATCACCCCATGAGCATGACGAAAACAGCCACCCCTCCATGCGCTACTATTCAAAAGGCAAATGGTCGCCGGATTCGGATGTGTACGAAGTCGAGGACGGCATCATGCTTATTATGGACATTGCCGGCATCAATCGTGACGAGATCAAAATAACCATAGAAAACAACATCCTTTCCATTTCGGGCATACGCTGTGAGCCGGTCATTCCCGGCAAAAAAAGTATCTATCGCCTCGAAGTCGATTACGGACACTTCGAAAAACGCTTCCGCATCCCTGACTTCATCGATACCGAACATACTGAAGCACGTTATGAAAACGGTTTTCTCTACCTTAAGCTGCCGAAATCAAAAAAACGGAAAATAGAAATATCCGGAGCCTAGGAGTTTGAGATGGACAGTAATGATCAGAACAGCATCCCCCCCATTCAAGACGATCCGTTATCGCCTCTTGACATTGAAAACGCAAGCATTCCCGACACCCTGCCCATTCTCCCCTTGAGCGGCTTTGTTGTTTTTCCCGGCGCAGTGGGGCCGATATCGGTCAAGCATGAGACATACGTGCGGATGATCAATGAGGCTGCGGTCAAAAACCGGCTGCTCGGTTGCGTACTCAGCACGAAAAAAAATGCCGACGTGCCGGAGGAATCGGATTTATGCCGAATCGGCACCGCAGCCCGAATCCTGAAACTGATGAATATGTCGTCCGGGGAAGTAAACTTTATCTGTCAGGGTGTTGCCCGCATTCGTATCGACTCATTTACGCAATACGATCCCTTCTTCGTCGCTGCCGTATCCCGCATCGACGACACCTTCAGCCACACAACCGAACTCGATGCCCTGCGCGATACCTTGCGCAACCGGTTTGTTGAACTGATCGACAAATCACCCCAGCATGCCGAACAGTTAAAGCTGGTCGCCGTCAACATTGCCGACTATACCAGGCTCATAGACTTCGTAGTCGGTAACTGCGCACCTGAACCGTTAAAACAACAGGCGGTCCTGGAAGAAAACGATATCCGGAAACGGTTCCGAAAGGCCCTCTCTATTGTCCAGGCCGAAATCCACAAAACCGACCTCAGCAACAAAATACAATCCGAAATCGCCCAGGAGATAACCGACCAGCAGCGTGAGCATCTCCTGCGGCAGCAACTGAAAAAAATACAGGCCGAACTGGGCGAAGAAGACGAACAACAGGTCGAGATAGATTCAATCCGTGAGAAAATCACTGAAGCAAACATGCCTGAAGAGGCCGCCAAAACTGCCCTGAAAGAGCTCGACCGCCTGGCCATGATGTCCCCCGCCGCTGCCGAGTATTCCGTTTCCCGGACCTATCTTGACTGGCTGACTGAACTGCCCTGGGCTGTTGCAACCGAAGATAAACTTGACATCAATACTACCGAGTCGATTCTCAATGAAGACCATTACGACCTGGAAAAAGTCAAAAAACGCATTATCGAATATGTGGCGGTCAGAAAGCTGAAACAGGACATGAAGGGTCCTATTCTCTGCTTCTACGGCCCCCCGGGAACCGGCAAGACCTCACTGGGAAAATCCATTGCCCGCGCCCTCGGCAGGGAGTTTATCCGCATATCGCTTGGCGGTGTGCGGGATGAGGCCGAGATAAGGGGCCACCGCCGCACCTATGTGGGCGCCCTTCCCGGCCGCATCATACAGGGGCTGAAAAAAGCCGGCACAAACAACCCGGTTTTCATGCTTGATGAAATCGATAAATTCGGCATGGACTTTCGCGGCGATCCGTCTTCGGCCCTTCTGGAAGTGCTGGACCCGGAACAGAACAACTCTTTTTCAGACCACTACCTTGAGGTCAACTTCGATCTTTCCAATGTCTTTTTCATAACCACCGCCAATGTCATCGAGACAATCCCCCCCGCGCTGCGCGACCGGCTTGAAGTCCTGGAGCTTCCCGGCTATACCGAAGATGAAAAGCTGCATATCGCTACAAACTATCTCGTGCCGCGCCAGTTGGAGGAACACGGCTTGACCGCCGATAATCTTGACATTTCCGATGATGCACTGCGCACAATTTCACGCGATTACACCCGCGAAGCAGGCGTTCGCAACCTTGAGCGCGAGATCGCTTCGGTCTGCCGGGGTATTGCCCGCAAGGTTGCCGACGGATCGATCAGCACGGCCGCTGTTGCAGCCGACGACGTGCGCGACTACCTGGGACAACCCAAATTCTTTTCCGAAATCGCCGAACGCATAACCACGCCCGGTATTGCCACGGGCCTGGCCTGGACCCCGGTAGGCGGTGACATCCTGTTTGTTGAAGCAACCGGAATGCCCGGAAAAAAAGGACTGGTTATGACCGGTCAGCTCGGCGACGTCATGAAAGAGTCGGCCCAGACCGCCTTGAGCTATGTGCGGTCCAATGCCGAAGCCTTCGGCATCGAAAAAGACTTTTTTGAGACCGCCGATATTCATCTGCATGTTCCGGCCGGGGCCATCCCCAAGGACGGCCCTTCCGCCGGAGTTACCATGGCGTGCGCCCTGACGTCTCTGCTCACCGGAAGGCTGGTTAAATCGGATACGGCCATGACCGGTGAAATCACCCTGAGGGGCAAGGTGCTGCCGGTGGGCGGCATTAAGGAAAAGGTCCTGGCAGCAAAGAGGTCGGGCATTACCACGGTCATTCTTCCCCGGCTTAACAAAAAGGACCTCGACGAAGCTCCTGATGCCGCCAAGGAAGGTATGCACTTTATCTTTGCCGACCGGATCGACGATGTAATAGCAGCCGGATTAAAGGAAAACACATAGCACCTTTTTTTACGCATGAGGGAACTGTCATGTCGACACTGTTCACCCCGATAACCATAAACGGTTTACAACTAAAAAACCGGCTCGTTCGGTCCGCCACCCACGAGGGCATGGCCGACGAACGGGGCATGCCTTCGCAGCAGCTTTTCAACCTCTATGAAAAACTGGCCCGGGGTGGGGCTGGCTTAATCGTTACCGGTTATGCCTCTGTGTCCCCCGACGGCCGCAGCGATGCGTACCGCATGCTCGGCATCGATACCGACGACCATATACCCTCCTACCGGGCCTTGACCGACCATGTTCATAAACACGGCGCTAAAATTGCCATGCAGATTGCCCATGCCGGCCGTCAGACCGCTGAAAATGTTATCGGTACCCGGCCTATTGCTCCATCCCCTGTCATGAACATATCAACCCATGAAACGCCCCGTGAAATGACCGAGGCCGATATCAACCGCATTATCGATGCTTTCGCCCGGGCCGCAAGCCGGGTCCGCCAAAGCGGTTTCGACGCCCTTCAGCTCCATGCCGCCCACGGATACCTGCTCAGTTCATTTCTCTGCCCCCACACCAACCGCCGGAAAGACCGCTGGGGCGGCTCGGTTAAAAACCGCCTGCGGATTATCAAAGAAATATACAGCCGATGCCGCGCTGAAATCGGTGAAGGTTTTCCCCTTCTTATCAAAATGAACGCTTACGACACCATGCGCAGAGGCCTCAAGCTCGAGGAAGGCGTTGCCACGGCACGAATGATGGCTGAAATGGGATTCGACGGTATTGAGGTAAGCTGCGGCATTGCCGACGACGGCTTTTCTTCAGTTCGGGGCGATTTCTCGCCCGACATCATTATCGACGACCTGGGCATGTTGCACGATAAACCGGTTCAGCGTTTCATATTCCGCACATTCGGTAAACTGATCGTCTCTCCCCGGCCGTTCACGCCCAATTACAACCGGGATGCCGCCCGGGCAATCCGTCAGGCGGTTGATGTTCCGGTATTCTGCGTCGGCGGCGTTACAGACCCGTCCGACATGGAAGAGATTCTTTCCGCAGGCGATGCCGACTGTATTTCCCTCTGCCGCCCCCTCATCCTGAATCCTTCCTGGCCCAACCATATCAAAAACGGCAGCATCGACCCTTCTCCCTGCATCCGCTGCAATCATTGCCTTTTCTACGCCCTGAAAGCGCCGCTACGGTGTTACTACGGCAAGCGAATCGGCGATCTTGTCACCCCTTAGACCTTCCAAATCGTCTAAAATAATATTCATCATTATCCGTCTCCATCCGATAAGAAAAAACAACAACCAATGGGGCGTCATTCATAGGACTCATCAAACTGTTTTACAATAGAACATTGCACATCAAGGAAAATATTTTTATATTTATTACGTTTTTTCAGCTATTTATAATTCGCCGAGCCCGATACCTGCTCGGTTACATATACTAATTGGATACTACAAAAGGAGATTGGGATGGACGCTGAGAACCTGCCCCTCGCAAGCCGCACACACCGCTTTGTCGGTGCGCTTATCGACACCACTCTTGCTGTGGCAATAATGGTTCCCATTATGTTCATGACCGGTGTGTTCCAGCAAAGCCTTGAGTCGGGCGGAATGTCCATCGGCCTGCAGGTTGTACTGTTCGTGGCCGGGTGGTTGGTGTTTCTGGCGCTCAACGGCTATCTCCTGTTCACAAAGGGACAAACAATCGGTAAAGTGGCCATGAAAACAAAAATCGTCGATCTGGACGGCAACCTCCCCAACTTCGGTAAGATACTGGTACTGCGGTATCTTGCCCTTGGAGCCATTGCTCAAATACCGATTCTGGGAGCGCTGGCAAGCCTGATAAATGCATTGTTCATTTTCGGTAAAGAACGCCGCTGTCTGCACGATTACATGGCGGGCACCCGGGTCGTGGATGCCTAGGACAATAACTGAAAACAGCTATAAATACATTCAATATACATGGAGCGCATTATGATACTTTCACCCGCCCTAATATGGTTTCTTGCAGGCGTTGCTTTTTTGATTGCAGAATTATTAGTTCCCGGCTTCATACTGATTTTTTTCACAGCCGGGTGCTGGATAACAGGACTCATTGTATGGGGCATGGATATTGACGTAACGATGCAAATCTCTATCTTTATCATTTCATCGCTCGTACTCCTTTTTTGCTTGCGTAAATACAGCATCAAAACATTTAAAGGTACTACCCGTGATGAGGTTGACGACCGCTATGCGGATTCAAAAATCGGTAAAACTGCTATTGTGACAAAACCGATAATACCGGGCATACCCGGCGAGATAAAAGTGGCGGGCAGCTTTTGGAGGGCTATCGCAGACATAGAAATTGAAGAAGGAAAGTCTGTTATTATACAGGGGCAAGAGTCCGACGATGGGCTCACATTTAAAGTTAAAATTTTATAGTTACAAGGAGTGAAAAATGAGTGGATCTTTGATTGTAATCGGTGTTCTAGCGGCAATCGTAATAATCTTATTAATCAAAACCGCAGTCGTTGTGCCGCAACGGTCCGAGTTCATTATTGAAAGGCTGGGCAAATACAGCAAAACGTTAAGTGCCGGCTTTCACATACTCGTACCTTTTCTCGACAAGGTGGCCTATAAGCGCTCCCTGAAAGAAGAAGTGATGGACATTCCGTCCCAGGATTGCATAACCACCGATAACGTTTCCGTATCAGTCGACGGGGTTTTATATCTCCAGGTTATCGACAGCAAACTTTCTGCATATGGAATTGATAATTACTATCTGGCAGCAAGCCAGCTTGCACAAACCTCTCTCAGATCGGTAATAGGAAGAATCGAACTTGACAGAACATTTGAGGAGCGGGAGAGCCTGAACCAGCAGGTAGTCACCGCTATTGATGAGGCCGCCCAAAACTGGGGAGTTAAGGTGCTTCGCTATGAAATCAAAGATATTACCCCGCCCCAAAGCGTAATGGATGCCATGGAAAAGCAGATGAAGGCCGAACGTGAAAAACGGGCTTCTATAGCAACCTCCGAGGGCGACAGGCAGTCACGAATAAACCGCGCTGAAGGGTTGAAGAAGGAGGCAATTGAAGTGTCTGAGGGTGAAAAACAAAAGCGTATTAATGAAGCTGAAGGGCAGGCAAAAGAGATCGAACTGGTTGCCGAGGCCACAGCTGATGGCATACGAAAAATTGCCCTATCGCTTGATCATGCCGGAGGTGAGACAGCGGCAAACCTGAGAATCGCCGAAAAGTATATCGCTGAATTCGGCAATCTGGCCAAGGAAAACAATACCATGATTATCCCCGCCAACATGGGCGATATCTCCTCGATGGTAGCTACGGTTATGTCTGTATTGGGACAAGCCAAACAAGCAACGTCTCCACAAAGCTCATAAGACAATATTCATCAGCAAAAGACGGTTATCAGAGGTATTTCGAGAACCGATATTTTCGAAATACCTCTGTTTTATGTTAGCAACCGCTCTTCGCTGGAAACCTGCCATAATCTTTCAACAACCGGTTGCATACTCCCCAAAAAAATAGTACATAATGAACAATATGACAGGAACCCCAACCCCTTAACCGTGAAAGGAGAACACACCCATGGCAGGAAAATTCGAATTCAATCCGGACCTTGACCTTAAGGCAACACTGAGTGCGGCGCAGGAAGCCGAGCAGCGCGTGAAGGTTCACCTCAATCAGGGCACACCACTTGAGGGTTTTGTAAAAGCAATGGGAATGTCGGCCATTGTTATAACAAAGTTGACCGACAGGAATTTTTCCGATGCCTATGTTCCGATCAGCTCAATCGTTGCAGTCGAGTCGCGGGTCCGGGGCGATTAACATGCGGCTCAAGTAACAGTCGCCTCTTGGTTTCATGGAATCATTACAAAACATGTTCAACAAACTTGCGGAGATATACGGCCGGGTGCCGGAGGTGTCGTGCCGCGCCTGCGGACGCTGCTGCATCAGCCCGCATATCTCGGTTATCGAGTTCTGCTATGCCCTGGTTCCCCTTCGGGAAAATCAGGCTGAGCTGGAACGGGTTGTGTCGCTGGTGGTTGCCGATCATCCGGATTTTCCGGGACAGCGCACCTGCCGTTTCCAAACGGCCGACAACCTGTGCAGCGTGCATTCCCACAGGCCCCTGGCATGCCGCCTGCACGGGCATCCCGTCCTGAAAGAAATGGGCCAGGAGTACGACGTGCACTGCAACAAGACCGAATCTCTCGGCAGACAGCTTACCCCCCGGGATGTATACACCCTGCTCGACGCGGTAAACGACCTGAACCGCCGGTGCTACGATCATTATGCCGAGCCATACTGGGTCAACGGCTTCACGCCCGAAGTCTGGCTTACCATTGCGGTCACCCCTTCCCCACGGCCGCTGTTTGCAAAGTTGCGTGAAATTATCGGGGAGGCCTGTCCCCTTGACGTCCTGAGTGCTTCTTTCACGCAAACAGTTGCCCTGGAAGAAAAGCTTACCCTGATTGAAGAGTTCCATCGCCGGGTTGCATCGGGCCGTACCGAATCAATCGGCGAACTGCTGAACCGTATTCAAAACGATTTTCCGGATACCGGCACCTACTATTACTTTGAAGCGGAGATGTATCGCAAGGAACTCCAAAAAAGAGGCATCTCTTTGTGAAAACAAACACGGGTGGACATGTAAATGTCCACCCGTGCAGTTTCAAATAATCACCTCGTCCAAAAAAAGAAGCCCAAAAGTGGACTATAAATCACTTCTCCCAATGCATGAGGCATTGATAAATAAAACTTTTGCTACTGATTAATTACGGGCTTTCTTAATCCCATTGCAACGCAGCCGAGTGCAGAGATTTCAGGAGGAAACAAGGGTCGACATGTTTGAGCCCCGTCCTTCAGGGGCGAGTTTGTTGACCCGCCGACTGAAATCGTGCAACGAGGTTATCCCGCTTAGGCCCAAAACAAGCGAGGATTCGTAGCGAGGGTGCTGAAATGCACGAAGATACAGGCTGCACGGACCGGAAGCCGAAGAATCGTACTCATTTGTACGTTGATGAGGCTGCAGGGAGTACAGACTGTAGATTTAAGCATTACGGCAGCCGCAGTAGAATTCTTCGCTTGATTTGGGCCTAGGGCGGGACAAGTTGCAGGGCGCCCTTTCTTTTCCCCCTTTTCTTTGGAGCGAGCAAAGAAAAGGGGAAGAAGGCGCGAAGCGTCTTATTAACGTATTCTCCCGAACCAGTGGAAGCTATTAATGATGGATATTATCCAACAGCCTCCAATCAGGAACCCGGCACAAGTTTAAATATCTTCACCCCTTCCGGCGGTTCCAGCCCGTAGGGACAATCCACACAGCCCTTGTTTCCGGCCACATACAGCGCGCCGTTATAGGTGCTGAAAGCCTCGAACGCGATGACGTTCCGGTCGCCGAACCCGTCTGCGGTATAGCGTTGCCAGACCACTCCGTCCGATGTTTTCCAGAGCTGGGCTCCTGTAAGATACTGCTGCGTTGCCCCGACGGTAGGCGCGTACACCGACACCAACCCGGCATACAGCTCATTGTTGAAGGGCATGAGATTAACGGCGATATTCTGATGCATCATCAAGCTGCCCAGGTTGCGCTTGCCGTCGAACCCGGCCGGCACTTCGGCATCGCCGCCCACGCTGTACAGCCAACTGCCGTCTTCGGCCGCCGCGTTACCGGTAAAAAGCACCCGCGCCCCTGCCAGCGACTGAACGCCGACATAGAGATATGAATCGAACTCAACCAGACTCCAGGGAATAAAGTTGCCGTTGAACATTGAGCAGTTCATACCGCTGCCGAACCCGTTTTCATTAGTGCCTTCATCATCTACGTCCACACCCTGGTCAACCAGCAACTGCCATCCGGCATCGGTCAGCATGGCCATTCTGGCACAACTGCCCAGGTTGCCGCTGGACCCGGCCCCACCGATATACAGCGTCGGCTCCCCGGATACGGTCGAGACGGTCATACCCGAAATACTGGTAACAACCGGTTTTTTACCCTGGTTAAAATCCGGATCATCATGATACAGCCCCAGGCTGTTAACAGGCTCGGTCACCTGCCAGGTGTCTCCGTCTTCGGTGTACCAGACCTGGGCGCCGTTTACGAAATTAAGCCCGGTACCCACATACAGCCGGTCCTCATGCAGCACCATATCGGGTATTGTTTTGTTCCACATGTCGCCGAAGCCGCTTTCATCGGTACCGAGACCTATTTCATAATGATCACCCACGGACACGCTGCCTACGGTATATTCATAGGGAGGAAAAGGGTTTTCAAAGTCCTGAGAACCGCATATGGTAAACTCGGCATCTGCGTCGCCCACAACCTCCTGCTGCTGCACGGTCAGGGTGTCGGCAGTGTTGCTCACGATCAAAAACGTGCGGTACATACCCGATCCGGATGTTATCTGCAGGACGCCTCCGGCCCACATGTCCGTTTCCCACTCCTTGGAACTGTCGGTTATGGCGGCTGTAGGGTCTCCGTCTGCATCCTCGCACCCTGCAATTGCAGTAATGGCTCCTTCTTCATCAATGTCGACACGGTCCGAGATAACCGGCTCCCAGGTGCTCCCGTCAAAGCGCCAGATTTCACAACCCGTCGATTTCAAAACATATCCCTGCACGCCGGATGAAAATGCGCAGTAGAGCTTGCCCTGGAACACAACCATGTCACCCCATAAATTGTTTATCCAGGGATTTCCGTAAATACCGTTGGTTTCATTGTCGGCGAAAAGCACCTGCTGCCAGGCTGTGCCGTCATAGCGCCAGATCTCGGCCCCGGCCTCCTCGTTCCTGGTCATGGCATACAGGAAACCGTTATATTCAGCCATTGCCGACACCGAATAGTTTGCAGTACTCCCAAAGCCGGCCGCATTTACCTGTATCCAGGCCGATCCGTCATCAACGTCCGGTATGTCCTCCCGGGCACAACCACCCAGCAGCAACACTCCTACCAACACACACACCCATTGTACCAGCCTGTCTTTCTTTTTCTTCAAACACTGCATACTGCTCCCTCCTTTTCTGCTTGTAACTGTTTTTCCACATTGTCCATGCGTTTTCTTAAACTGACGTCTCCAATATGAGTATTAAGAGGCGCCTATCCTGTAATGTAATAATTATATGTTTTTACATCATAAATGGCAAGTATAAAGTTGACCACAGTCATTTTTATCCAAAACACAGTCATTCTTAAAATATTTTTTTACTATATATGTATATAGGTACGATACAAATCTGCGCACCAACCGCGTTCTCACATAAAACCGCTATGAGCACTCGTAAGAAAACACACCTGGCCTTCATGCAGGGCGGCCCGCCGCACACCCTTTGCCACAAGACGCTCCAAATCGTACGTGCCCCTGAAGAACGCCCCCTTTTACCGTTGATGCCGTTGCCTGTGAAGGTCTTGACCTGGACCCCACCTGGAAGGTAAAATGGATTGTTGATAACATATTCCGGGAAACCACCTGATTGCATGACAGGAATGGCACTACATCATGATTATTATTGGATTTTCCGATATTCACGGTAACCTGACACAGATTGACCGCATTTTCAAACAGACCGGCCCCGTCGACCTGGTGGTGCTGACCGGAGACATTACCCATTTCGGCGGCAACGACGAGGCCCGGCAAGTAATTGAAGCCATCACAGCCCATTGCCCCCGAATCCTTGCCGTACACGGCAACTGCGACTACCCGGAAGCACATGACTATCTTGTCCAGACCGGCACCAATCTGCATTGTCGCCGTGAAACCATTGATGGTATCTCCTTTGTGGGCACGGGGTTGTCACTGCCCTGCCCCGGACAAACCCCCGGCGAGATATCGGAGCAGGCTTT
>JANQGV010000253.1 GCA_028282925.1 Thermodesulfobacteriota bacterium | reverse complement strand
ATTTTAAATATTTCAAAATATAAATATTGACATTATTATATTATATGCTACATTTCTATACAATTATTTCTGTAAAAATACCACTTATGTACTTTATTTGTTTTTTAAAGCATCTTAATACAAATAAAAGGAGACTATTTTATGAGCAAAGAAGGAATGTGGTGTTCTTTTTGCGGATCTACTGAGCGGCGTTCTGTGCAGACCAGAACAATCGGATGTGTTGCCGGCGCATCGACCGGCATCAACCACAAAAAACAAAAACCGTATTCACGGATTAATGGGGGGATAAGCCATGAAACACAAAAAACCTCAGGAAGAACAAAGTATCTTACGTGAACTTGATTTTGACGATCCCGGTATTGCCGAACTTGAGGAAGAAATGAATAAAATCAATGCCGATATCGACCGATTTCTCGAGCAGGCAAAACGGGACAACGAGGCCTTTTTAAAGGAAATCGATCTTGCCAATTCCCTGAAATTTGATGTACCTGATATCGACGATATTTTCAAGGTGTAGGCCCCTGCTCCGGCACGGTCTCTAGAGTTATTCGAGCTATTTGTCCAGAACGTGGTGATTACGGTTTTTTTGCAGCAGAGCAACCAGGTAAAACCAACCGCTTTTTTTGAGGACAAACAGATGGCTGGCACACTGGATGCACACCTGAAAAAACGTATTAAAGAAATGCAGAGTATGGCCTACAAAATGAAATTGGCGCTTGAAGAACAAATGTCGGGGAAACAGGCCGATATGCAGCGCGAATTTCAACTGGCAAAACTGAGGATGCATGAAATCATGGTTCTGAAAGAAAAAGACATGAAGCATCTCCACTCGCTCATCAAACAGTTTAAAGCTCAATCAGGCATAACGTAAAGCGACCTGCTTTCATCGAAGCAACGCTGTACGTTTTTCACGTTGAAAAAACTATTGCAAAGGTTCTCATGGAAATACTCAGCACCGAAGAAGCCAGTAAATATCTGAAAGTAAGCGTGCATACACTGAACCGCTGGAGAAGCCAGAAAAAAGGTCCTGCATTTATCAAAATGGGTCGCTACGTGAAGTACAACAAGGATTCACTGGACAGTTTTTTAAAAAGTCACGAAATCGACCCGACCAAAACAGATTAGAGGTATGATGAAACACTTTCAAAAGGCTCATTGTTTTTTTATGGAGGGAAAAATGTCTATACTCTATTTTGAAAACGGCAACCGGTCCTACAAGTATAATTCAGAAGAGAGAACCTTGTGGCTTCTGGGGCAGGACACATGCATGGAAATCGACGACCCGGTTTTCATCGCCCGGGTTCGTGCCGGCTGGAAAGTCATCTCGCGCAAACAGGCCCTGGATCTTGCAAATCGCAAGGACCACTGAGAATCCAAAGGGAGCCTGGCTTGCGTACCGGCACCCTTTGAATGCTTTAGTTCGATTGACCGTATCCTGAGAGAAACCGAAGGACACAAAAGATGCAAACACACCAATTGTTTTGCGGCAAAGCTCCCCGGCGGGCACAATCCACCGCCCGTTTCAGTACTGATGTAAGCGTAGTAAGCAGTGTTGTCCCGAGTAAATGCGCATGATCCGAAAACTCATAGTTTTAAGGAACTCCTATGGAAAACCGATTTCAGTTGCGGCAAAATGTTCTGGAACATATTCCCTTTATCACGATCCTCCACGGCCTGGATTTTAAAATCAATTGGGCAAACAGGGTTTGTCGAAAATTCGCCGGGTTTTCCCTGGAGTCCATCTCCGTGAAAAAGTGCTTTATGCTGTGGGGGCTGGGCGGCCCATGTACCGGCTGCCCGCTTCAACAGGTGATTGAAACCGGACGGCCCGCCGAGATTGAGTTGCCGCTGCCGGACCAGGCACACTGGCCGGTGACACAAGGGTCCTGGACGGTAACCATAATTCCCATTACGGACGACGCGGGGCGTGTTGTCGAGGTGGTTGAGACAGCCTGTGAAATAACATCGGAAAAAAAAGCCCAACAGGCACTTCGACAGAGCGAATCACTGCTCCGTCAGGCCCAGCACTTGTCCCATATCGGACATTGGGAGCTTGACTTGAAAACCGATCAATTGTCCTGGTCGGACGAAATATTCCGCATCTTTGAAATTGACCCCTGTAAATTCGAAGCGTCGTATGAGGCATTTTTAAATGCCACCCACCCCGAGGACCGGGAGATGGTGAACCGGGCCTACACGGAATCGGTCCGGAACAGGTCGCCCTACGTCATTGAACACCGGCTGCAGTTTCCCGATGAGCGCATCAAATATGTTCAGGAACGCTGCGAGACTTTCTATGACGACAACGGCACCCCCCTCCGTTCGCTGGGGACCGTGCAGGACATCACCGAAAGCAAGCTGATTGAAGAGGAAAACAAAAAACTCCAGGCGCAATTTATCCAGGCCCAAAAAATGGAATCGGTGGGCCGCCTGGCAGGCGGTGTCGCCCATGATTTCAACAATATGCTGTGCGTCATTCTGGGCCACCTGGATTTGGCCTTTACTGAAGTAAAAGAAAACCATGCCCTGCATGCGACCCTGAAGGAAATAAAAAACGCCGCACGACGCTCGGCCGGGCTTACCCGCCAGCTCCTGGGTTTTGCCCGGCAGCAAACCATTGCACCGGTTGTGCTGGACATGAACCATACCATTGATAACATGCTTAAAATGCTGCGCCGGCTGATAGGCGAAGATATTGAGCTGAAATGGATTCCAGGGCCTGATCTGGGGCGCATTAAAATTGACCCGACACAGGTAGACCAGATTCTGGCCAACCTGTGCGTTAACGCCCGTGATGCCATCTCCGGGGTCGGCAACATTACCATTGAGACCCAGAACGTCTTTTTCAACGAAAGCTATTGCACTGAACACCCCGAGTTTCAGACCGGTGCGTACGTAATGGTTGCGGTGAGTGACAACGGATGCGGCATGGACCAGGAGACCCTGTCGCGGCTCTTTGAACCCTTTTACACTACCAAAAAGATGGGGGAAGGAACCGGCCTGGGACTGGCAACAATTTACGGCATCGTCAAGCAGAATAACGGTTTTATCAATGTGTACAGCGAACCCGGCAAGGGCTCTACCTTCAGAATTTATATGTCGCGGCACGAGGGAGATGCTGCAGCGAAACCGGAGAAGGACGTGTGCGCAGCACCCCAGGGCGGCAATGAAACCATCCTGCTCGTTGAAGACGAAGTGATGATTTTAAAATTTTGCAAAAAAATTCTGGAAAAATATGGTTACCGGGTACTTGCCGCAAACACACCCAAAGACGCTCTCAGCCTGATAGAAAACCATACCGGCCCTATTGACCTGCTGCTTACCGATGTTGTGATGTCGGGCATGAGCGGCAGTGAACTTGCAGCAAAGGTCTCGGCCTTATATCCCGGCCTGAAGACCCTCTACATGTCCGGGTACACGGCCAATGTCATCGCCGACCACGGTTTGCTCAATGAAGGGATCAAATTTTTACAAAAGCCTTTTTCCGCCGGTGATCTGGCCGAAAAAATCCGCACGGTGCTTGCACAGGAATAGTAAGATATACAACATACTTTCAAACCGGAGGAGACACACTCTTTTTCCTCCTTGACCGACCGCTGAAAATACAGTATTAATGATAGGCAAAACATCACCCCTCCCCTAATGAGCAACTATCCACATACACCCTCACTTCTATAAGCATGCCTTCTTTATAAAAAAATCCGGACAGTATCGGTGCGCCCAGAGACATTAAAACAAATAATAATCACACGAAAGGAAAGAATCATGAAACAAACAACACCGATACCCGAAAGCCGTATGATGCAGATACTGCTCGGCAAATGGATAAGCAAACCGGTACATGTTGCTGCACAGCTCGGCATTGCCGACCTGCTCGATGGAGGCAGTATGCATATTACCGATATCGCTGCGGCAACCGCAACAAGCCCGGCCCCACTGTACCGGATGCTGCGTGCACTGGCCTGCGTGGAAATTTTTACGGAAACTAAACCTTGTGTTTTTGAAAACACACCGCTCAGTCAATCCCTGATGGCGGGCCGCTTGAAAGCCGCGGCACTCATGTTTCACTCGGAATGGCATGACCGCACGTGGGACAATCTGCTGTACAGCCTGCAAACAGGAAAAGCTGCATTTGAAAAGGTTCACGGCAGGCCGCCGTTCGACTGGTTCAGGGAAAACCCGGAAGAGGCGAAAACTTTTCATGAAGCAAATGCGTTTAAAGCCGCTTCGACTCACCGGGCTATTATTGAAACCTGTGATTTCTCAGGGATCGAGACCATTACCGACGTAGGCGGAGGGTTGGGCAGCCTGCTCGTTGCAATTCTTGAAGCACATGCTCATATAACCGGCATAGTGGCCGACGTGCCGGAAGTGGTGCGAGAGGCGCGAAACATCATACAACATAAACAGCTTGCAAACAGGATGCGTGCCGTGGAATGTGATTTTTTCAAACAGGTGCCGGGTACAAGCGATGCCGTACTGCTGTCGCATGTGTTGCACGACTGGCCGGATGAAGCATGTACAAAAATTCTAAAAAACTGCCGCAATGCGCTGAGCCGGCAGGGAAGGCTTTTTATCGTGGAGGCGGTGTTGCAGCCGGGCAATGCCTTTTCTACGGCAAAGCTCCTTGACCTTGAAGTGCTGCTGATGGGAGGGGGCCGTGAACGCAGCGCGCAAGAATTCGACAGCCTCCTGCAAAGCGCAGGTTTCCACCTGTCGCGAATTATCCAAACGAATGACGACGTATCAGTAATAGAAGGCATACCGTTGTGGTAAAGCCCCACTATCGATCTGACGATTGCGGTGGCGCCCTTTATGCTGCTACGGTTGATCGCTTTTCTGTTTAAACAGGAATATAGAGCCGGATCTTGTCGATTTATCTGACTTGTCTACACTTGTATCATAGATAGCCGAAACAATGTCTACAAGTCCGTCGTTGTCGATATCGCCGAAACGTGATTCAGAGGGTATGCAGGCTCTGTCCTCGTAGAGCGTAACCCTGCTAAAAGAAAGGGTGGAGCCGCTTATGCCTTCGTTTTGGTAATAATATATCGCACCTTTGCCGTCGCCGGAGACAACAATGTCAGGTAATTCGTCGCCGGTTATATCACGCACACGAACAAGTCCGGGAGAGCCCTGTGAGCTTGGTCCTCCGGGGCGGTCTACCGCATACACATCATCCGCCACTGCCTCCTCGTCACGGGGGTTCAGCTCCGGGTCCCCGGCATCGATGGTTACCGGCATCCAGTTTTCCATCATTGTAGGATCGTCGGGGATCTCCAGCAGAAAGATACCCGACGGCCATACCCCTTCCTGGTGGTTATGGGTGCTGATGACCAGTTCGGTAATGCCGTCGTTTTGTATATCGGTCTCAACAACCTCAAAAACTTTTCCCAGGGGATTGAGTGACGTATACCAGTTGTCGATGGTATAACTTTTCCAGGTGCCGGACATGTCCGCCAAACCCGGATTTTCAAACCAGCGCAAAGAGTCACCCCGGGTGTCGTCACCGCAGGGTCCGCCTTTCACCAGCGATGCAATAAATGGGTTGGTGATGAAAAACTGGGGTGCCAGAATATCCTGGTCTCCGTCGCGGTCGATATCGGCAACGGAAAACACAAAACCGGCTCCTTCGCCGATGGTATACGGGCCTGAAAAAACGCCGGGGCTTACCTGTTTGAACCACTGCAGCCATGTGTATTGCTCATTCTTGATATAGTTCTGGAAACATAATTTTGTTGTTATGAAGTCCTCAACCCCGTCGCCGTCCAGATCGAGGAAAATCACCCGGTGGTATGAAAAGGTACAGTTTTCGTCGGCATCGACATAAATGTCTTTTTTTATCCAGTTGGACGCAAGGGTAATATCACCGCCCTGGTTATCAAGATAATAGATGCCTCCGGGAAAATCACCGAAAATAAAATTATCCATGACCATAATATCCAGATCGCCGTCCAAATCCATGTCTCGGACAACGGTTTCATTGGGGAACGCAAATGTTTCGTTCACCAGGTGCTGGTTCCAGGTGCCGGGATCGATGCCGTCCCAGGTGAAAACAGCCACTGCGCCATCGGCAACAGAGCGGTCGCCGCTTGCGCCCAGCAGCGATGTACAGATGATTTCTACAATGCCGTCGGCATCCAGATCCTCTACAGAGAGATAACCGGGCGTTGACAGCCCTGCTACGTCGGGGAGCTGAGGCAGGGGGGTAGTAATGCCTGTTACAGTGTAGCGCGCGAAGTTTTCCAGAAGCGCCTGGTCGGCGGTGATGGCAACCTGCTGTATAAGGAGTTCAGGTGGTGTTCGATCGTTGTCGCATATATCGCAGCCGAGTGTGAGTGCCATTAAAAATACACTGCATACCAAAACGGGAATTGCAGTAAAACATGAAAATAGATTTGTATACATATCACCCTCCTGATAAAGTATATTAAAAAATCGTTTCATGCACCACATCGAGAATATCCTGCACTGCCGGGCCGCTGCCGGTTGTTGTGCGGGCGGCCTCAAGGTTCATCTCACAGAACGGACAGGCGGAAACCAGTGCTTCCGCACCTGTTTGAGCGGCGCTCTCCAGGGCTGCCCGCCCTGTTTTTGATGCAAAATTTCCCGATTCAAAAATACGCATACCGCCCCCGGCCCCGCAGCAAATGGTGTTTTCCCGTGTTGCCGCGCGTTCCACAACCTCGACACCCGGAAGAGCGTTCAACACCTCCCGGGGCGCATCGTACACACCCATGTGTCGCCCGAGATGACACGGGTCGTGATAGGTCACTTTTCTGTTCAGGTGTTTTTCCGGCTTCAGACTGCCGTTTTTCAGCAACCGGGCCAGGAATTCAACGATATGCAAAACGTTGGCGACGAGTTTTTCTTCTCCACTTCCGTAATCGTTTTTCAATGCGTTGGCACACCCGGCGCACAGAGTCACAATGGTTTTAACACCGGTTTTGTTAAAAAGGCGGATGTTTCTGTTCATCATCTCATCTGCCTGGGCTACGGCACCTATTCTCCTCTGCACGCTGCCGCAGCAGGGCTCATCCTTGCCCAGCACCGCGCAATCAACCTGTGCCTTCATCAGTATTTCGGCCGCCTTAACGGCCCGCGTATGCAGGGCCGGGTTCGATGCGGTGGTGCAACCGGCATACAGCAGGACTTCGGAGGGGGTTTGTAAAGCATTCGGCACGGACAACTTCTTTATCCATTTGTCCTTTGCAGAGCGGGGCACACCCCAGGGATTGTCGTACTGGTGTGTCGCTGTGAGCATAGCCTTATATGCATCATCAACCCATTCAGGGTGCTCTTCCAGAAAATCGGATCGCATGGCCTCCACAATCCCCACGGTATCAACAAGCGGGCCGCCGGTATCACGGTCGACGGCACCGCACTTCAGCATGCAGTTGCCGCACAGCGTACACGAGTATATAACCTCTGCAAGTTCCCGGGAGGGTTCCAGTTCACCTTCCAGCAGTCCCCGGGCAATAACGATCTTGCCCCGGGAATAAAAATGATCAAAGCCGGGTGAGGCTTCCCGTACCGGACAAATATAGGGCACCATACCGGTAACCTTGTTGCCGCATTGTCCGCATTTCCTGCAGGAATACACCGAACGGCCGACCGCTTTCAGTGCTTTTCTCCTGTTTTTCATGACTGTTTTCCTTCTTCGCTTTCCAGAGTTGTAAGCCAGAGATCGGAATTTAATATCCCCTTGGGGTCAAGCGAGTTTTTCACCGTGGCATACAGGGTTTTAAATCCCGGAGACCAACATGATGCATTAATGCGGCTCATTTCCCCCTGGTTATACACGTCAAGCAACCCAAGCTCGTGGGTATACTTTTGGTAATCAAGGATCATGTTTTTGACGAACTCCCGCAGCTCGGGCGAGTCGGTGTCTTTAAAAAAAGCATCTACTTCACCGGTAACTGAACACTGGTCGCTTGCGGCGAAAAATTCAAACCGGGCATTGCATTCAAATCCTTTTCCGGCCGCCTCTTCAAGCCGATCTTCCCTCCAGGCAATCAGCTTCGGGTATATTTCACAAAAGCTGACCCGCGGCATGTTGAACGGCAGCCAGGCTGCAAGGCCCAGGCCGTTGAAGAACCCCAGGCTGAACATTTCCATTTCCCCGTCACTGTCCCCTCCCCCGGCCATCAAATCGGCAATCACATCGAGTTGAGGATTATGGGTTCCGCCTGATTCCTCTGCCAGGGCATTGAAAACATCTTTGCGTGCATCCATTTCCCGGTCGGCATGGCCCTGCATAATACCCATGACCGTAAATTTTTCTTCACCCTCGGCCTCGGGATTAAAAATTTCATTTGCGCCGGGACCGAACACCAGGATCGGATCAAAGGGGTGGGGATTGACCCGCTCAACGTGCTTTTTCATGAGTTCCATGACATTTTCGAGCTCGTTGAATTCCAGGATACAGCCCCTTGTAACTGAAGGCAGGCCCAAAAGCCGGATGGTGACCTCGGTTTTAACACCGAAAGAACCACCGTCGCCTATAAACAACCCGGAAAAATCGGGGCCACCCACAATCCTGCTGTAACAATGCCGTTGACTGACGTTTGTTCCCGGGCCGCCGCCGGTTTTGACGATTGTTCCATCGGGCAGCACAACCGTCATGCTGATGGTCTCCCACCAGATGCCGCCCCCGCCGGCAGCCCCCGAAAGCCAGCCGCCCAGCGACACCGTGTGCAACGGGGCCGCCCGCACGAAAACATA
>JANQGV010000214.1 GCA_028282925.1 Thermodesulfobacteriota bacterium | reverse complement strand
ATGCGGACGCTGTCCTACCAGGGGCAGGGTCCGCATGAAAGAGGTGATTTGCAGAGGGTCGTACCCGACTTCAACCATATACTCAACGCTCTGTTCGTCTGCCAGGTATTCTTTTTCCCGGCTGAAGCCCAGCATGATTGCACTAAAAAGCTGGTTGGTTGCCATGGCTACATCGCCGCCCGTATCCGAAGAAGAAGCCGCCCCGCCTGCAACAGTTGCAAGGGTTGCAAGCTGGGCAAGCAGGCTTTGTGACATGAGGGCTGCGCTGTCGCGGCCGACGACATGGCCGATTTCATGTGCCAGCACGCCGGCCAGTTCGGCTTCGCTGTTCAGGTATGCCAGCAGTCCCCGGGTTACATAGATATACCCGCCGGGCACCGCGAACGCATTAACGATTTCACTGTCAAGAACCGTGAAGTAATAGTCGATATCGCGGCGTCGGGAAACGTTGACCAGCTTTTGCCCAATCGATCTGACATATTCCTGCAGCAGGGGGGCGTGATAATAGCCGAACTGCTTCACGATCTGGGGGTGTGCATTTCGACCGATATTCAACTCTTTGGTTTCGCTGACGATGTTGAATTCCTGTTCCAGGGTAACAGGGTTTACCATACAGCCCGCAACGGTCAGGATCAATGCGCATAGGATAATGATTTTATGTTGTTTTGCAGTTTTCATATCTCATATGTAATATAGAGTGGCGATATGCACAAGCTATTTCTGAAAAAACAAAAATTGCATTTAGTCTCAAATTTATTATAATTTTGTTAATTCATAACCTATAAAGGATTATTTTTAAAAAAACATTCACAGCCGGGTGTGTGTATAAAAAATATGGGATTAAAAATACGTCAACAACTTGAAGAAATTGAAAAGAACATTCTTGCTCCGAACGCCGCCCTGAGCAGTGAAAGCCGGGGCAGGCTGAAAAATGAAAAAGAATGTGATTTGCGCCCTGCTTTTCAGCACGACCGCGACCGCATTATACACTCAAAAGCATTTCGCCGGTTGAAGCATAAAACCCAGGTGTTTTTAAGTCCCGGCGGCGACCATTACCGTACCCGCATGACCCATACCCTGGAAGTGGCCCAGGTTGCCCGCACCATGGCCAAATCGTTGCAGCTCAATGAGGATCTGACCGAGGCCATCGCCCTTGGCCATGACCTGGGACATACCCCGTTCGGGCATGCCGGGGAGGATGTACTGAACAGTATCGTTCCCGGCGGCTTTCGCCACCCTGAACAGAGCCTGCGGGTTGTCAATGAGCTCGAAAAGCTCAATTTAACCTATGAAGTGCGCGACGGCATTGTGAAACACTCCAAGCGTGGCGGCCCGATTCTGCCCGATGATCCGTCTCTGCTGCCCGAAACCATGGAGGGGCAGCTTGTCCGGATTGCCGATTCCATCGCCTATCTCAATCATGACCTCGATGATGCGGTGCGGGCCAAAGTCATCACCCAAAAGGAGATCCGGGAGGATGCGGGTGATATTATGGAGGTGCTGGGTACGAGCCACTCGCGTCGAATCGGGCGCCTGGTCGGTGATATCATACAGAAAACAGCAGAGGCCGGGGCAGAACGTATCAGGGCAAGTACCGAAGTGCTGGAGGCTGCCATGAAGCTGCGGCGGTTCCTGGACGCGCGGGTCTACAACGTGACCGCCGTGCATGATGATTTCAACAAGGCTTCCAAAATTATTACCGAGCTGTACGGCTTCTATCTTGAGAACCCGGATTCGTTTTACCAGGAAACCGGCAAGAACTTTACTTCGGGCGATCTTAATCAGGACGTGTGTGATTTTATTTCCGGCATGACGGACCGGTATGCTTTTAAGCTGTATGAGACGATATTCCTCCCCCAACCCTGGTTGATTTTCTAGGAGGCTGGTGTAAATCGCCCATCTTCTGCGTTGTGCAAAGTGGTTATTGTTAAAGTTTTAAAACCACAGCTTCTATCCGTGTAAACCGAAGAGCTTTTAGCCAATCCAGGGATAATGAATTCATAAGACGCTACGCGTCTTCTCCTCCTTTTCTTTGTTCGCCCCAAAGAAAAGGAGGCAAAAGAAAAGGCGCCCTGCAACTTGTCCCGCCGCTGGCGGGATGCCCTCGCGGCACGATTTCAGTCGGCGGGTCAACAAACTCGCCCCGACAAGCCGGGGCTCAAACATGTCGACCCTTATCTCCTCCTGAAATCGCTGCGCTCGGCTGCGTTGCAATGGGATTAAGAAAGCCCGTAAATAATCAACGGTAAAATCACTACACTATAAGCGAAGGAAATTCCTTGCTGGAACGGTTTTGATTCAATGAGTTCGCAGGTAGGATAGAGCCCTTCTGCTTCGCTCAGGATAAACTCAGTGAAATCCGACAAAGGAAAGGCAGGTGGTTATTCTTCAACCAGTTCCTCGTCGGCGGGTTCCTCGATATCTTCCTCGATGTCTTCCTCTATTTCTTCTTCGAGCTCTTCTTCAGTGTCGGCTTCGGGGGTTTTCTCCCGGTTCAGCAGGTCCGACAGGCCTTCCATTCCTGATTCTTTGCGGGTTGAGAGCAGATCCATGAGAAGATTGGGGAGCGCTTCTTTAATCAAGTAGTTTAATGTGTCTTCAGAGAGACCCACCTGGGGGTCTTGAAGTGTCCCCTCGATGGTGACCGGCAAACTGATCCACCTGCCTTCGCGTGGCAGGTACCTTGAAATGTTCATGTCGCCGGAAAAAATATCCTGTGCTATGCGCAGGTCGGCGGTCATGTCGAGTGAGCCGTCAAGAGCCACTTCTCCGTCGGGATACATTTCCAGGGTTTTGCTGGCCAGCACACCGTCGACATCCATGATGCCGTTGCGAAGCTGGAGATGCAACTGGGCCTTGTCGAATTTGATATTGCCCAGGGCACTGCTTTTGATAAAGCGCGACAATTCGGGCATCATATTCATGCCCCTGATGCCGGCGCCGTTAACGGCAAGGTCGGCATCTCCCCTCAGGTTGTCGATAAATCGTTCCGGGTCGGTTCCGTTACCCTTGAGCGCGCAGCTCCCGGATACGGTTCCTTCAAAAAAACCGGCGTAGGAGGCGGGCATCAGTTTTGTAACGCTTTTTAGAGGGACCTCGGAGAGTTTGAGATGTAGAAAGTAGTCGAGACCTTCCACACCCAGGTCGATGGATGAACCGAGTGAAAACCCCCCGTCGTCGATATTTCCGGTGAAGTCCTCAATGTGCAACTTGTTGTCGGCCAACCGGTAGTTACCGTGCGCATTGCTGATCGGAATTTGAAAAAATACAATGTTGCCCAGGTTGATCGGCCCGCTGAAGGCGAGATTTCCCAGGTTGAACGGGCCGAGCGTTTTTGCCGGCTCGGTGTCGGTTGCGGCAAAGAGATCGTAAAAATTAATTGTAGACGACACGATTCTGATACTGGAGTTGGGAGGCCAGTTCCGGTATCCCCTGAGATCGCCCGCCAGGGTAACAGACAAATGTGGGGTGCCGATCTTAAAATCGGCAAGGGTGATGGTGTTGCGGTCGATCCGTACCGACCCCCGCATTTTCGGCTCAAACGTGCCCAGCCCCGGATACAGAATCCGGTTGCCTTTGAACCCCATTACAATGGTCGGGAAAAGAGACGGGCTGATCGGCCCGGAAACACTTGTTCGCAAATCTATATCGCCGGCAAGGCGAAGACCGCTGGTTAGGGTTTCCGGGGGTTGTTGCAGGCGGTTGAAGAGACTGTCCAGTGAAAACTGTTTTGCGTGAAGGCTGCCGTTCAGGCGGAATGTATTACCGAGCCGGCGGAGGCTTCCCGTGCCGGTAAACGGTGAGGTGAGGCATGTGCCGGTAAGCTTCTGTATGGTAAACGTTTTTTTCGGGATCGCATATTCGGCCTCAAACTGAAGGTCGGTGTCGATATCTTCCAGTGAGGTCTTCCGGGTCGCCGGCAGCATATATGATGCACCCTGAAGCGAGATGGTGCCGTCGAGCTTGACGGTTTCCTGGAAATCGGTGGCTACGTGTGCAGATACGGACAGGGCGCCTGATTCCAGAGGGGCGTCCTGCGGGGAGCCGTATGCCGCAAGCTTTGCAAGATCAATGGCCGCCAGAGATATATCGCCCGTACAACGTATGTTTTTGATGGTCTTATCAATGATAATCTCTTTCCACGGAATGGTAACGGTGCCGTCGCAGTTCAGCCTTGATTCGGGCGATTCCCGAAAACGGGCCTCGGCGATGATATCAATGGGGGCGAGCAGCGAGATGGTGTCTACCAGAACAGCGATGTCCTCCAGGGTCACAGTGTTGCCCCCGGTAGTGGATACCGTCAGGGTGCCTTCGTCAATGGCGATATGGGACGGTAGGGGCAGAAGGTCCAGGTGCCTACCCGTGTCCGGCTGTTGTTTAGCCGACCCGATAAGCCGGAAAGGCCGGTTCGGTGCGGAAAGCAGGGAAATGGTTGGCTGCAGGAACTCGATTTCCCGTATAACCAGCTTTTTCGCCAGTAACGGGATCACGGCGAATTGTATGGTGATTTCCGGACAGGCCATGATATCGCCGGTTTCGCCGGGCTGGTGTGCCTGTATCCGAATGTCCCGCAGAACGATGGTGCGCAACGATTTTTTTTCCACGGAGGAAAAAACAACGGTTCTTCCGAGATGCTTGTGGGCGGCAAAACGGATTGAATTTTTTACAATCGCAGGGGTGATATACAGGTTTGCATAAAAGACAATACAGGCCCCGGCAACAACGGTAATTCCGACAATCAACGCCAGCGATATTTTTAGAAACTTCATAGAAAATGTTTACAGGTGATTTGTGGATTGTGCGTTTTTTTGCTTAAAATATTGATAGAAAAATGATACGTTAAAAGCTTTAATGCTGTTTTTCTGTATCATAGTCGGTATTTGGAGGCAATGTCAAATATTTTGGGGGTTTTGGGCTCCATGTTTTTGATGAGGGCACTGAAAATGCACGTTTTTTTTGCAACAGTCTATTCGGGGGCGCCCGACTGTATAGAGTTTTTGTTTGCATGGGGTGATTGATTGGATTTTGTATTAAGTACATCAAACAGGCTGATACTTGACCGACTTGCTGAGAAGTTACGGCTCAATAAAAATACCGTTATTGTTATTGTTGCTTCGATAATCGGTATTATCGGTGGTTTCGGCGCGGTCGGGTTCCGTACCCTGATCGAGTCAGTTCAGACTTTGACCCTGGGCAGCCATCTCAATATCCTGGATTCGGTTGTCGGACTTCCCTGGTATAAAAAGCTGCTTTTACCGGCAGCCGGCGGTCTGATCGTGGGGCCGCTGGTTTACTATTTCGGTCGGGAAACCAAAGGCCATGGTGTGCCCGAGGTTATGGATGCCGTGGCACTCCGGGGCGGCCGCATCAGGACCCGGGTCATGCTTTTGAAGGCTTTTGTTTCGGCGGTCACCATCGGCACCGGTGGTTCTGTGGGCCGTGAAGGCCCCATTGTGCAGATCGGCTCCAGCATCGGTTCTTCCATCGGCCAGTTTCTGAAAGTAAGCCCCGCTACGTTGAAAGTGTTTGTGGCCTGCGGCGCCGCAGCCGGTATTGCGGCAACGTTTAACGCCCCTATAGCCGGGGTGATGTTTTCCATTGAGATTATCCTGGGCAATTATGCCATTACCACCCTCATGCCGATCATTATGTCGTCGGTTATGGCGACAATTGTGGGCAGGTGGTATTTCGGCGATATTCCGGCATTTGAAATTCCCAGCTACGGCCTTACCAGCGCCTGGGAGATCGGGCCCTATATCCTGATGGCCCTGTTGACCGGTGTGGTGGCCGTCGGTTTTGTTCGCCTGCTCTACAGCCTGGAAGATGTGGCCGATGCGTTGCCCATCAAAGGCTGGGTCAAAACACCCCTTCTTTTGCTCCTGATGGGTGTGTTGATTTTCTATGTCCCCCATGTTTACGGTGTCGGGTATGACGCGATTACCCAGGTGCTCAAAGGTGAGATGATCTGGTATATGCTGTTGTTGCTCCTGCCCGTTAAGATGTTTGCCACCTCGATTACCCTTGCCGCCGGAGGATCCGGCGGTGTTTTTGCCCCCTCTTTGTTTCTCGGCGCGGTTTTCGGCGGCCTGTTCGGCACGATAATGCACGCGCTGTTTCCCGAGACCGTTCAATGGTCCGGAGCCTATGCCGTTGTAGGCATGAGTGCCATGGTTGCCGGCACAACCCATGCGCCGCTTACCGCCTTTCTGGTTATTTTTGAAATGACCAGCGATTATAAATTGATTTTGCCCCTCATGCTGTGTTCCATTCTGGCCTCATTTATGGCTTCGGTGCTGAAGAAAGATTCCATCTATACGATGAAGCTGACCCGCCGGGGTGTGGACATCTCAAAAGGTATGGAAGTGTCAATTATGCAGACCACCAAAGTGGGCGATGTGATGGAGCGTGAATATGTAACCCTGAATGAAAATACCGGTTTTGACGATCTGCTCCAAAAAGTCATTAATTCAAATGAAGCCTGTTACTACGTTGTTGACGATGAGGGAACGTTTCAAGGTTCATTCAACGTTCATGACGTCAAGGAGATTATGAATGAACAGTCCCTGGCAGACCTGGTCGTGGCCAAGGACCTTGTTTCCATTACGGTAAGCCCCACAATTACCACGGATGCATCTCTGGCCGATTGCATGAAGAAGTTCAGCATGTTTGAAACAGAGGAACTGCCGGTTATCGACAGTTTGCAGTCAAACAGGCTTGTCGGCCAGATCGGCAGAAAAGATATCATCACCGTCTACAACCATGAAATCCTGCGCCAGGGCTCGCTGGGTCTGAAGTTTATCCAGGGAAAACTACCGGAGAAAGCCCCGGCCCAAAGCTATGTTGATTTACCGGACGGATTTGAGATTAATGTTATCCCGGTGCCGGTTTCCATGGAAGGACACACCCTGAAAGACCTTGATGTCCGCCACAGTTACGGAGTTACGGTTGTGGCGGTGAACCGTAAAGACGAGCGGGGGGAGCGAAAGGTGATTATTCCGTCACCAGAGGAAAGTCTGAAAAACAGGGACATGCTGGTGGTGCTGGGGAGGGCGGATGACTTGAAGCGGCTGAAAGAAATGTTTGGCGCAGGCTGTTGAAAAGCATCCATCTGTCCCGATCATATCGGGATTGTGCCTGGAAAATTTTTAATACCTTCATGTATAGTATGGTTTCTAAACCCACGACTTTCAGCCATACGACCCGAATAGCTTTTAACGTTTCAGAGAGAATATGTTTAAAAGACGCTACGCGTCTTCTCCCCCCTTTCTTTGTTCGCCCCAAAGAAAGGGGGGAAAGAAAGGGCGCCCTGCAACGTGTCCCGCCTTAACAGGCGGGATGCCCTCGCGGCACTCGGCTGCGTTGCAATGGGATTAACAAAGCCCGTAATAAATCAACTGTAAATACTTTTAGCATATACTTGTTTGGTGATTGTTAGGCACCCATCGGGGTGCTTGATAAGATAAGGGCTTTTAGCTTCCAATCACAAAGCAGAGCGGTTTCTTAAATCCGACTGTTCTCTATTGCATGGGCTACTTCATCAGCTTCCTGATTGTTTCCATGTTCATGATTTCGTCGGCGTCGGTTTTTTTGGGTGTTTCCATAATGCCGGCAAGATTTTTCAGCAGCGGATGGTTTACGATGCGGCGGAAGCCGCTCAACCCGATATGGCCCCGGCCGATATGCCAGTGACGGTCCGCGCGGGATCCCAGGGGTGTTTTTGAGTCATTAAGGTGCAGCAGACGGAGCCGTTTGATGCCGACCGTTTTATCAAGGATGTTCAGAGTATTGTCCAGCCCTTTTTTTGATGCTATATCGTATCCTGCGGCAAAAGCATGGGCGGTATCAAGGCACATGCCCAGTCGGGCTCTTTTTTTTACCGCCCGAATGATGGCGCTGATATCTTCAAAGGTATTGCAAATTTCAGAACCCTGTCCCGCGGCATTTTCAATAAGGATGACGGTTTTTGTAGGGACCTGCTCAAGGGCCTGATTAAGAGCATGTGCAACCCGCCCGCAGGCTGTTTCCACGGAGTCGTCGCCACGGTTTCCCGGGTGCACAACGAGGTAATCGGCACCGAGCTGGTGGGCGCACTGCAGGTTATGGCACAGGGCCTCAACCGATTTACGGTACAGGTCGTCGCGTGTTGTAGCCAGATTGGGCAGGTACGGCATGTGCACGGCAAGGGGGGCTATTCGGGCTGCCAGGCGGGCTTTTTTGAATGCCGCAACCGCATGTTCGTCAAGTTGTGCGCCTGCCCAGCTGCGTGGGCTTTGACAAAAAAGCTGCATAGTTTCGCACTGCAGCTTTTCCGCCCGGGCCACCGCCCGGAAAAGTCCGCCGGCAATCGAGATGTGAAATCCAATGCGCATATGATCGTATGTCTATATTCTGGCTTTTATGGGGATAGTATCGATCAGCTTTTTAACCAGCGTAGCATAAAAAAAATCCCGGAGAAACACTTCCTCCGGGATTTTTCAGGAACTACTCAAAAATTCCACTTATTTTTTTGCTTTTTTCTTCTTCGGAGCGGCTTTTTTCTTTTTCGGGGCAGCTTTTTTCTTCTTTGCAGGCTTCTTCTTTGCGGCTTTTTTCTTCGCAGGTTTCTTTTTAGCTTTTTTCTTGGCTGCTTCCGCTTTTTCCTTTGCTACGGCTTTTTTCATGTCACCTTCGAGCTTTTTGATGCGAAGCTTTGCAGCTTTCAGCTCTTTTTCAAGCCGTGCAGCCTTTTTCTTGGTGTCGCTCATCCATCTCTTGATCATTTTTGAACTTGCCATAAACTACCCTCCCTAAATTAAATTAATTAGAAATAAAACGTGCTGTTGAGATAGTGTACTGCAAAAAACACACAAAAAAATCAATGTTGAACTTTATCGGATGAAACAACTCAAATATAATATAAAAAAATTATCGGATGCTACAAAAGAAAACTTAACAAAAAAAATTTAGTATTTTGATCGGAAGTTTCAAAGAAAACTTAACAAAATTTTTTGAAATAACGAAAAATATTAATTTTAAGTTGAATTATATCCCTCAGTTATAATATAAATCAAGTAAAAAATAGAGACTTAAAGGTTACAATTGATACGTTGAATGAGCAAGAAATCATTTTTTCAATCAGAGAAAAACAACACCATGCAGAATTAATTCATATGTAATGATTTAATTTGAATGCAGACGAAGCGTTGGATCGATGCTGTTTTAGCGTTCTTTTTGTCCTTTTGTCTGTAGGGGTAACTCTTGCAAGGTGCCAAAATGCTTTTGTTACCGCAATGTGAGGGGGTTTTACAGCCTGCTTGGGATGAAGGAAAGTCAGCCGACAGGGCAGAAGGGGATGTGACAACGCTTTAGTCGGAAGTTGCTACTTAATAAGTTTGCCGATACGCTGAAAACGGAAATTTTTGAAGAATTTTTCCCATGACCAGTAAATCAGAAAAGCTTTCCCCCGGACTTTGTTCAGGCTTACAAAGCCCCAGAACCGGCTGTCGTAGCTTTTGTCGCGGTTGTCTCCCATTACAAAGATGCTGTCGGGAGGGACGGTTATAGGGCCGTAATTGTCCCGGTTGCCATTTGGGTTCCATTCCTGGAAAATGCGGTCGTCCCGGTAAACGCCATAGGGATCGTTATAAATCTTTCCATTAATGAATATCTTCTTGTTTTTAATCATAACCGTATCACCGGCAACCCCGATTACACGCTTGATAAAGTCTTTCTTTTTGTCGATGGGGTATATGAATACAACCACGTCCCCTCTCCGGGGGCTCTTGAACTGGAAAAATTTCTTTTCGGTAAAGGGGATGGTCAAGCCATAGATGAATTTATTGACCAGGATGTGGTCCCCGATCAAAAGGGTCGGCTCCATCGAACCGGATGGTATTTTAAAGGCCTGCACCACAAAAGCACGGATGATGAGCGCAAGGACAACGGCAATGACGATAGCTTCAAGATTTTCACGATTGAATATGGATTTTGCGGGGGCGGCTTCTTTTTTTGTTTGCTTCATGGACGTTTTGTTAGTCTTTTTTTGCATATGTTTTGATATGGTGAAAATAATGATAAAAAGAATAATGTATATCATATTTTTAAAACTTTGCAAAAAAAAAGATTGACACTGTTTCCATAGTTAGTATAATTTTTCTGATATGCGGGCATAGCTCAGCTGGTAGAGTACAAGCTTCCCAAGCTTGGTGTCGCGGGTTCGACTCCCGTTGCCCGCTCCACTGCGGGTTTTCTCTTTTTGAACTTTGATGAGTAGCTGAGCACAGAAGGTGGGCATTGCCCACTTTTTTATTTAGTACGAAAGGGAAGCCGGCAGCGTATGAGCAGCAAGATGAACTCGGCTGATAGAGTGGTTCGGGAAGCAGAGCCGCTCATTAAAGATATTGTTGAGCAGGAAGGTATGGAACTCGTTGACCTCGTGTACCGAAACGAGTCCCATGGCTGGGTCCTGCGTGTGCTCGTTGACAAAGAGGGTGGCGTAACCCTTGAAGACTGCAGCTTTGTAAGCCATCAGATCGGCGATGTGCTGGATGTCAAGGATGTCGTGCGCCACGCTTTCAATCTGGAAGTTTCGTCGCCGGGGATCAACCGGCCGCTGAAGAAAGAGAAGGATTTTCTCCGCGTGATCGGTGAGACCGTGCGGGTAAAAACCAGTAAGGCGCTTGAAAGCAGGAGGAACTTTAAGGGACGCTTGATACGATGTGCGGACGCCACGGTCTTTATCGAAATCGACGGCAATGAATATGCTGTTCCGCTCAGGCTGATAGACAGAGCGAACCTGGAATTCGACTTTACGAAGAGCAACAAACAAAAGAAGTAAACCGCCTTCTTGCGGTGCAGTCCCGCAGGCGGAAACCCGTAGGGTTGAATATCACACAAGAGAAGTATTGAAGGATTATAAAATTATGAAAAAGGAAACGGTATGCTTTCAGAGTTAGATAAAGTACTAGAAGAAATCCGCAAGGATAAAGGAATCGACCGGGAAGTTCTTATCAATGCTCTTGAGACCGCCCTGGTCAAAGCAGCACTGAATAAATATGGTCACGGCCTTGATATCGAGGCCCATTACAATGAAGAACTTGGAGAAATCGAACTGTTTCAGTTCAAGACCGTAGCCGAAGAGGTGGAGAATATCGCCAAAGAGATATCCGTTGAGGAAGCTAAAAAGATCGATCCCGAAGCCGAAAACGGCGATGAGATCGGTGTTAAAATGGACACCTCCCAGTTCGGCCGCATAGCCGCCCAGACCGCCAAGCAGGTAATCATGCAGAATATCCGCGAGGCTGAGCGTGAAAATGTGTACAGTGATTATAAAGACAAAAAGGGAGATCTGGTAACCGGGTTCGTGCATCGCTTTGAGAAGGGAAACATGATAGTGATGCTGGGTAGATATGAAGCCCTGCTTCCGTCCCAGGAACAGATTCCCGGTGAAGTGTTTTCGTTGCGTGACAGGATTAAAGGATATGTGCTCGACGTTAAAAAGAATGCAAAGGGTCCCCAGATCATCGTTTCTCGAACGCATCCCGGGTTTTTGCTGAAGCTGTTTGAACTGGAAGTGCCGGAAATATCCGAAGGGGTCGTCAAGGTGCACAATGTTGCCCGCGAACCGGGAAACCGGGCCAAAATCGCGGTTGAATCAATGGATTCACGGATCGATCCGGTAGGCGCGTGTGTCGGCAACCGGGGTGCGCGGGTGCAGAATATCGTGCACGAACTGCATGGAGAAAAAATCGACATTATTCCATGGACCGACGATCCCGCAAAGTTTGTCTGCTCTGCGCTGGCACCGGCGGAAATATCTGAAATTATCGTTGATGAAGACGGCAGCAGCATGGAAATCATTGTGGACGACAGCCAGCTTTCACTGGCCATCGGAAAAAAGGGACAAAACGTGCGGCTGGCCGCCAAGCTGACCAACTGGAAAATAGATATCCGCAGTAAATCCAAATTTGAGGAAAGCTCTAAAAAGCATCATGCAGAGCTTATGCTCATTCCCGGCATGGATGATCTGACGGCAGAGGCCCTGTGTACGGCCGATTACATTTCGATCGAATCGGTTGCCGAGTCCGACAATGAGGATCTGATGGATGTTCTGAATATCGATGAGGACAAGGCGGAAGACCTGAAGGGCCGCGCCCGTGAAGCACTCAGCCGGGGCCTTACGGTTCAGGAAACCCCTGAAGAGGATGGGCAGGAAGAAAACGAAGAAAGTGCTCAGGAAAGTGGCGCGGAGGAACAGGAATAAGCGGTTACATAAAAAGGTGACGGAGATAAGGAACAGGCCTACTACATGAGAGTGCATGAATTAGCAAAAGAACTGAAGATAGACAGCAAGGAGCTGATTGAACACCTGAAAGAGATGGAGATTCAGGTGAAGTCGCATATGAGTTCGGTTGCTGAAGATCACGTTGATGCTGTACGCAAGAAGTTCGGCGGAGGATCTGCTAAAGAGGAAGCGCAGCCTGTGCGTACCGTAAAAAAGAAAAAGAAGCCTGTTGAGGAAAAAGAAAAACCGTCGGCAGAAGAGGCCGAAGCCCCCGCTGAGAGCAATTCTTCTACCGAGACCGTGGAGCAGCGTGTCAGCACAACAGTGATCCGGAGGAGAAAAAAGGCCAAGCCCGCCCCCCCGCCTCCCGAGCCCGAACCGCAGGAGTCGGTGCTGGCAGAGCCTGAATCTGAAACGATTGCCGGAAAGGCCGTTCCTGAAGAGGAAGAAACACCGGAACAGGAAGCTACGCAGACGAAGCCTGCAACGGAGCCGGAATCCGCCCCGGAACCTGAAACAGTTGCTGAGAAGGCCGCCCCGGAAGAGGAAGAAACACCGTCTGAAACGGCTGAACCGGAAAAGAAAGAGCCCCCGGTACAGCAAAAGGTGAAGAAGCTCAAGCTCCGGGAAAAAGAGAGCACGCCGGCCCGCATTATCGACCGTATCGACCTCGGACCGAAAAAAGAGCCTCCCCAGCCCGCGGAATCTGCCGAGCCGGAAAAGGAAGAAGCTACGGAAGCCGCTCCTAAAGCCAAAGACGGCGCAGCACCTGCTGCTGCAACCCCTGAAAAAGATGACCGCGTTGTTCTGAAACAGAAGAGTAAGCGTAAGAAGTTTAAGTGGCAGCAGGACATCGTAGACGATGAAGAGGGTGGTACGGACCTGGCGCCACCCCGGCATAAACGGGTACGCTATAAGGTAAAAGAGAAATCGGCCAAATCAAAACGGCAAAAAGGCGACAGCCTCCAGCTTATCAACCGGGAGCCTGAAAAGACCGTCCCCAAGGCAATCAAACGTAAAATCAAGGTCCAAGACGGTATTACCGTAAGCGATCTGGCCAAGCGCATGGGCGTAAAAGCCACGGACCTTATAAAAAAGCTGGTTGAGCTGGGCGTTATGTCCACCATCAATCAGGTGCTGGATAATGATACAGCATCCCTGATTGCAACTGAGTTTGAGTACGAAATTGAAGCGGTATCCATCGCCGAGGAAACTATTTTTGAAGAACAGGCCACCGATGCCGCGGAAGATCTGCAGCCGCGCTGCCCGGTGGTTACGGTCATGGGTCATGTTGACCATGGTAAGACATCGCTGTTGGATACTATCAGAAAAACCGACGTTGTTGCGGGAGAAAAGGGAGGCATCACCCAGCATATCGGAGCCTATCGTGTTGCCACGCCCAATGGTGACATCGCCTTTGTCGATACGCCCGGCCATGAAGCTTTTACAACCATGCGTGCCCGCGGCGCCCAGGTGACCGATATTGTTATTCTGGTCGTCGCTGCGGAGGAGGGGGTTAAGCCCCAGACCATTGAGGCAATCGACCATGCCAAGGCAGCAGAAGTTCCCATCATCGTCGCCGTTAATAAAATCGACAAGCCCGAGGCCGACCCGGATCGGGTCCGGCAGGAGCTTTCGCAGTACGGGCTTCTTTCTGAAGAATGGGGTGGGGAAAATATTTTTGTAGACGTTTCCGCCAAGGCAAACAAAAATATCGACAAACTGCTTGAGATGGTTCTGTTGCAGTCGGAGATGCTTGAACTGAAGGCCAACCCGAATAAATCGGCCAAGGGCACGATCATTGAAGCCCGCCTTGATCGCGGAAGAGGTGCTATTGCTACCGTGCTGGTGCAGGAGGGTACCCTGCACAACGGTGACTCTTTTGTATCGCGGCATAATTTCGGCAAGGTGCGGGCGCTGATCGACGACCACGGAAAAACGGTAGACGAAGTGGGGCCGGGCACGCCGGTTGAAATCCTGGGGTTTTCCAGTGTGCCCGAGGCAGGTGACGTGTTCCTCGTTGTCGACGACAAAAAAGCGCGCCAGACCAGTGATTACTGGCAGCAGAAGAAACGCGAAGAGGACCTGCGCAAAGACGCCAAAGTCAACCTTGAAAACTTTTTCAGCCAGGTCGGACAGGAAGAGGTTAAAGAGCTCAGAGTAGTACTGAAGTCCGATGTGCAGGGTTCGGCCGAGGCACTGCAGCAGTCTCTTGAGAATTTATCGACGGAAGAAGTCAAGGTCCAGGTTATTCACAACTCCGTTGGGGCGGTGAGCCTGAAAGATGTGATGCTGGCTTCGGCGTCCAACGCTATTATTATCGGCTTTAATGTTAAATCGGAAGCCAAGGTGCTTGACGCGGCCCAGGCGGAAAAGATTGATGTCAGGTTTTACGGCATCATCTATGAAGTGCTGGATGATGTGAAGAATGCCATGATCGGCATGCTGGCCCCGAAATATAATGAAAAGACCGAAGGCAAGGCCGAGATTCGCCAGGTGTTCGATATCTCGAAAATGGGGACCGTTGCAGGGTGCTTTGTCATCGAGGGCAAAATAATCAATGGATCCAAGGCACGGGTCGTGCGCGGGTCCGATGTCGTGCATGAAGGCGAAATAACCTCATTGAAACACTTTAAAGACGATGCCCGGGAAGTACTTTCAGGACAGGAATGCGGTATTTTCCTCGGTTCGTTCAAGGGTTTTGAAGAGGGTGATATTATAGAATCCTTTACGCTGGAGGAAATGGAGCGTACGCTCTAGTTCATGGTTGTCGGCGTCTGTCAGCTTCGATTGCTGCTGCACGGAGTGTTTTCCCTGAAGGAGAAACGGGGAATCGTCAAGCGTATTATCGGGAGGACGCAAAGCAAGTTCACCGTGTCCATAGCCGAAGTGGCGGATAATGATCGGCTGCAAAGCGCAGTAATCGGAGTGAGTGTCGTTGGTAATGACAGGGCCTTTGTCAATTCGCGCCTGGATACGATAGTCGGTTTTATTGAAAATCTGTATCTGGCAGAAGTCGTTGACCATACAATAGAAATAATCAGCCTGAACCTTTAACCATGGACAACTCATACCAGCGAACGGACAGAATTGCGGATGTATTGCGGCGGGAAATAGCAGATGTTTTGAGCCGCGAGGTGAAAGACCCCCGGCTTCAGTTTGTAACGATTACCCACGTGCGGGTCACCAGGGACTTGAGGAACGCGCGGGTTTTCTTCTCCACCCTGAAAGAGGGTGAGGAACTGGAGGCAATCCGGCAGGGTCTGAAGAAGGCCTCGGGTTTTGTGCAGAGAAAAGTGGGGTCCCGTATACACATGCGGTATACGCCCCATATTACATTTGAACATGATGAGTTGTTTGAGCACGGCTCCAGGATGGACCGGATCCTCAAGGATGTTGAAGAAGAGCTGGAAAAAGATGAGGAGTAGATCAAGGGCGGTCGGGCGAGTATGAACGGAGTACTTATTGTCGACAAGCCTTCGGGCATTACTTCGAGCAAAGCCTGTCTTACGGTGAAAAGACTGCTGGGCCTGAAAAAAGCGGGTCATCTCGGCACCCTTGATCCCATGGCAACCGGGGTGCTGCCCCTGTGCGTCAACGAAGGGACCAAGCTTGTCCAGTTTTTGATGCAGAACGACAAGGAGTACATTGCAACAATGCATCTGGGTATTGAAACCGATACCCAGGACAGCCAGGGTACGGTGTTGCACCAGGTGGACACGCTGCCGATGGACAGCCGGCAGATTGAAAAAGCTTTCAGAGAATTTACGGGGGAACAGTTGCAGACGCCGCCCATGTATTCGGCGTTGAAACGTGACGGTGTGCCCCTGTATAAAATAGCCCGTCAGGGGGGATGGGTTCCCCGGGAAAAGCGCAGGATATGTATTAAAGAGATCGACGTGCTCGAGATCGACGTCCCGCGGGTTCGTTTCCGAGTGGCCTGTACCCATGGCACCTACATCAGGACCCTGTGTCACGATGTGGGCAGACGGCTCGGCTGCGGGGCGCACCTGACAAGCCTGCAGCGGGTGCGCAACGGCATATTTCATATCGATGAAGCGGTTACGCTGGATGATTGCAAGGACGCCGGCAAGGAAGCGCTTGCTCAAAAGCACCTCATATCGTCCAAGGACGCATTGAATGGAATGCCGGAAATAACGGTGAGCGACGATCTGGAAAGGAAGATACGAAACGGGGTGCAGCCGGTTGTTGCTGATCTGGTTCCCACCGGCATTGAACATGTCCGGAAGGGCGGTCGCTTTAAATGTATATCCAGCCAGGGAGGTTTGATTGCGGTTGTTGAACTGCTGATGGATGCCGACCTGTTTACGACTGAGAATAAACAGCAGAAAGCCTGCAAGGTTCTCAGGGTTTTTTTAGACTGATACATATCAATAAGGAAAACGAAGGACTAGAGAGATAACAAGAGTTAAGAGAGGTTAGGTTTATGACATTCACATCTGAGCAAAAACAGACGATCATCAAAAATTTCCAGAGCCATGAGAAAGACACCGGCTCAACAGAGGTGCAGATTGCTCTTTTGACCGAACGTATTTTGTATTTGACCGAGCATTTCAAGGCCCATAAAAAAGACTTTCACTCACGTCGCGGCCTTTTAAAGCTGGTTAATCAGCGCAGGAAGCTGCTTGACTACCTCAAGCAGAAAAATGCAGAGTCATATAAGAAAATTCTCAAGGATCTGAACCTGAGAAAATAACATGCGCTTTCCTGAACCGTTTCGGGAAAGGCGAAGTAATCGCACGCCATGTGTGGTGTGCGGATGCGCTATTATAGCGAGGAAAAACGTATGAAAGAAAGTGTAACGATTACATGGGGCGGACGACCCTTAATCCTTGAAACCGGACTGCTCGCCAAACAGGCAAACGGTGCAGTGCTGGCCCGCTACGGCGAAAGTATTGTACTGGTAACCGTGGTAACGTCTAAAAAGCCGCGCGAAGGCATTGATTTTTTTCCGTTGTCGGTTGATTACCAGGAGATGACCTATGCGGCCGGTAAAATTCCGGGAGGCTTTTTTAAGCGTGAAGGGAGGCCGAATGAGCGTGAAATTCTTACATCCCGGTTTATCGACAGGCCCCTGCGCCCACTGTTTCCCAAGGGGTATCGCAATGATGTGCAGGTGATCGCCACCGTGCTTTCGGCCGACGATGAAAACGATCCGGATGTAGTTGCCATTACCGCAGCCTCGGCAGCTCTTGAGGTTTCGGATATCCCTTTTGCCGGACCCATAGCCGGTGTGCGCGTAGGCCGGATCAACGGCGAATATGTTGTTAATCCCCCGATAAGCCAGATGCCTGAAAGCGAGTTGGAAATCGTTATGGCCGGAAGCCGCGATGCGGTGGTCATGGTAGAGGGCGGCGGAGACTGTGTTTCCGAAAAAGTGCTGCTCGATGCCATCATGTTCGGTCACAAAAATATCCAGGAAGTTCTGCAGGCCCAGACCGACCTGCGGGGCAAAGTGGGCAAGCAGAAGATTGAGGTTGAGGCTCCGGTGATCGAATCCGAAGTGGAGGCCAAAGTGCGCGAAATGGCTGAAGCGTCCTTGCGTGAAGCATTCGCCCTCGAAGGCAAGCAGAACCGCAACAACGCCGCCTCTGACGCATGCGCTTCGGTGCGTGAGGCTCTGGCCGAAGAGTTTGAAGGCAAAGAAGGCCAGATCAATTCGGTGCTTGAGGCCATTGAAACGGAAATTATACGCGGCGGCATTGTTAAAGATGCCCGGCGGATCGATGGCCGGTCCCCCACGGACATTCGGCCCATAGCCTGTGAGGTGGATCTGTTGCCCCGTACCCATGGATCAGCTCTGTTTACACGCGGAGAGACCCAGGCCCTGGTTTCTACCACCCTGGGTACCGGCGAGGATGAGCAGCGGATGGATTCCCTGCTGGGAGAGAGCACCAAATCATTTATGTTGCATTATAATTTTCCGCCTTTCTCTGTCGGAGAAGCACGGCCGCTGCGCGGTACCAGTCGGCGTGAAACCGGACACGGCGCCCTGGCCGAGAAGGCTATTTCTCCGGTGCTTCCCTCTGCCGAGGCGTTTCCCTATACCATCAGGATCGTGTCCGAAATTCTTGAATCAAACGGATCGTCTTCCATGGCAACCGTGTGCGGCAGTACCCTCTCGCTTATGCAGGCCGGTATTCCCATTAAAGACCCGGTGGCTGGAATTGCCATGGGACTCATTAAAGACGGAGACACGTTTGTAGTGCTGTCGGATATTCTGGGCGATGAGGACCACGTGGGCGATATGGACTTCAAGGTTGCCGGAACCAGAGACGGCGTAACCGCAATTCAGATGGATATCAAGATTGCGGGACTGACGGAAGAGATTCTCTCCACGGCTCTTGAGCAGGCCCGTGTAGGTCGTCTGCATATCCTCGATGTTATGCAGCAGACCATCACCGAGCCCCGGTCGGATATATCCGAGTATGCTCCGCGCATCGAGACGGTAAAAGTAAAACCCGATAAAGTCAGTGTTGTTATCGGACCGGCCGGAAAAAACATCAAAAACATCATTGCAACGTGCGGTGTAAAAATCGATGTGGATGACGACGGTAATGTAAAGGTAGCCTCTCCCGACAAGATTTCCATCGATAAGGCCGTTGCCATGATTAAAGCCCTGGTTGAAGAAGCTGAAGTCGGGAAAATTTATCTGGGCAAGGTGCGTAAAATAACCGATTTCGGAGCTTTTTGCGAAATTATTCCCGGGGTAGACGGTCTTGTGCATATATCGCAGCTTGACAACACCCGCGTGGCCAGCGTGCGTGATGTGCTGAAAGAAGGTGATGAGGTGCTGGTGAAGGTGCTGGAGATCGACCCCCAGGGCAAAATCCGGCTGAGCCGCAAGGCTGCACTTAATGAAGATATAAACAAATATAGAAAATAGGCGTTTCCGAAACGGACGCGCTGTACCAGTAAAGATATCTACGCTCCAGGTTGCCGGAGGTGTCATGGCGGAGGCTCTATTCGACATGACAGGAAATCCGGCGGTATAGCGTAACGATTTGAGCAAACCTTCAGCCCCGGCTGAAGGTTTTGGCTTTTCTGTAAGTATATTTGACAGCGTGCCCCTGTGTTTTCGGCTCCAATGGTGCCGGGACGGTCTAAAACGGGGAGTGCTGTGGTTTGATAATGCAGGGATAGGCGATGAACCGGTCTTTTAAAAGCATGGAACAAAAAACAGTATTATCGAACGGCGTACGGGTGGTTACTGAAAAAGTCCCGAGTGTCCATTCCGTATCCATCGGCATCTGGGTCAAGGCCGGCAGTCGCTGTGAGCAGGCCGCGGAAAACGGTATCGCACATTTTCTTGAGCACATGCTGTTTAAAGGGACGGAAAAGCACACGGCAGCTGAAATTGCGCGGGTTATCGATTCCGTGGGAGGGGTGCTCAACGCATTTACCGCCAAGGAGTATACCTGTTTTTATGTAAAAGTGCTGCGGGAGCACGTACCCCTGGCCGTTGATTTGCTTGCGGATATTTTTTTCAATTCGCTGCTCAGCGAAGAAGAGCTCGAAAAAGAACGCAATGTCATTATCCAGGAAATCAACATGGTTAAGGACACCCCCGACGATTATGTCCAGGACCTTTTTAACCAGACCTACTTTGCGGGGCACCCGCTCGGCTATAATATTCTGGGCGACCTGGACACTGTCAGCGGCATTTCACGCAGCGATCTGGCACACTTTTTTGAGAGAGAGTACCTGGTGCCCGAAAGAATCATTGTATCGGCAGCCGGGCATATAGAGCATGATGAGTTTGTCGATATCATCGGAAACTACTTTGGATCAATGCAGGGCTCCTGCTCCCATACCGCTTTGCCGACTTTTGTTCCCAAGCGGGGCATCGATTTTCATGAGCGTCCGTTGGAGCAGGTGCATGTATGCATAGGTACCCCGGGAGTCTCATACTGTGACTCTGCCCGCTATGCCCTTTTTATCCTCAATGCCGTTTCAGGGGGCAGTATGAGCTCGCGGCTTTTTCAGGAAGTGCGGGAAAACCGGGGGCTGGCCTATTCAATTTTTTCATACACAACCTCGTTTTGTGACTCCGGGCTGTTCGGCATCTATATGGGTGTGGTAAATGAAACCTTGCAGGAAGCCTTGCGGATTATCATGGGGCAATTAATGCACCTGCGGGATGAACCGGTACATGAAGCGGAGCTTGTGCATGCCAAGGAGCAGCTCAAGGGGAACCTGCTGCTGTCTCTTGAGAGTACCGACAGCCATATGAGCCGTTTAGCAAAATGCGAAATCTACCACAATGAGTATGTCCCGGTTGAAAAGGTGTTGCAGGACATCGAGGCGGTCACCGCCGGCCAGGTGCAGGACATCGCCCGCCGCATTTTTCAAGATGATTCCCTCGTGTTTACGTTTCTGGGGCCGGTTGCGGAACAGGACATTCCCCCCGAAACCCTTTTGTTGAAATAAACGGCTGTTGAAAACCATTCATCTGCTGCGTTGCTTGCTCGTCCCAAAACAAGCGAAGAATTCTACTGCGGATGCCGCCATGCCCGGATCTGCAGGATGTACTCCCTCCAGTCTCATCAACGTACAACAAGTACGCTTCTTCGGCTTCCGGTCCGTGCAGCCAGCATCTCCGGACATTTCGACATCCTCGCGACGAACCCTCGCTTGCTTTGGGACTATATCAAATATCAAGATTATGTAATCAACGCAAGCCAGTCATGAACAGGGCTTCAATTGCTGTGAGATTTTTATGTGGAGGCTGTCTTGACGAACGATGCAGTATTGAGGAATGCATTGGCTCGCATGGTAGTTTGCGGGACCGATATTAAGAGGTGATTTTATGGAGGTAGAGGAAAAACTCGCGGTTGCCTTTTTGTCCCTGGATTGGCGATTCCATGGTGCCGATAATGTGCAGGCCCTGGCTGCGGGCCTCGAAAATGAGGTCCTTCAGTACATCCCGGTAGCGCTTTTGGTCGCGAACAATGCCACCCCGTCCCACAGCTTCCTTTTTCACTTCAAACTGCGGTTTTACCAGGGCCAGGATTTCACCCGAAGGCTGTATGAGTGGAATAATGTGGGGCAGCAAGCCCTTTAACGAGGTAAAGGAGGCATCAACAACGGCCATATCAGGCAGGGGCTGCAGATCGGTAGGCACCAGGCTGCGTATGTTGGTGCGGTCGAGACGGACAACCCGTTTGTCCTGCTGGAGCTTCCAGGCAAGCTGGCCATAGCCTACATCTACGGCAAAAACCTTTTCGGCACCGTGCTGCAGGAGACAATCGGTAAATCCTCCGGTTGAAGCGCCCACATCAAGAATAGTTTTTCCGGTAAGCGGTATGTTGAATGTTTGTATCGGCCCGGCGATTTTTTCGCCTCCGCGGCCGACATAGCGGGATGTTTCTCCTTTGATGCGAATAGTTGCAGAAGGTGAAGTGGGTGTTCCGGGCTTGTCGACGCGGTGATCGTCGACAACAACCTTTCCGGCCATTATCAGGGAGCGGGCTTCCTGCAGCGTCGCGGTCATGCCGCGACCCAGGAGCAGCCTGTCCAATGCTTGCTTTTTCTTTTGGCTCACCGGCAGCCTACAGGTCCTGGATAATTTTTTTTGCGGTATTGAAGATGCCTTCCTGGTCCAGGCCGTATTTGGCCCGTAACACTTTCTGAGGCCCGTGCTCGACAAACGTATCGGGAATACCGATACAGGAGGTCGGCATTGTTATGCTGTTACGCTGAAGGGTTTCCAGTATCGCAGAACCGAAGCCTCCCTGCAGCATGTTTTCTTCAACGGTGATGATGGCTGAGCATTTTTCTGCGAAGGCCAGTATTGTTTCTTCGTCCAGTGGTTTAATAAAACGGCTGTTGATAACCGCGCAGCTAATGCCTTCAGACTGTAACCGCTCTGCGGCTTCAAGGGCCGGATATACCGTTGTGCCGACGGCAAAGATTGCAATACGGTCGCCGTCCTGGAGGATTTCCGCCTTGCCGATGGGAAGTTCAGAGAGCTGGGCATCAAGATCAACCCCGGCACCGTTCCCACGGGGGTAACGGATCGCAACGGGGTGCGGCGACTGTGTGGCGGTGTAGAGCATGTGCTGCAGCTCATTTTCATCTTTGGGGGCCATGAAAATAATGTTCGGCATGGGCCGCAAATAGGAAATGTCGAAAAGACCGTGGTGAGTGGGGCCGTCTTCACCCACGATGCCGGCCCGGTCGAGCATGAAAACAACCGGCAGATCCTGCAGGCAGACATCATGTAAAATCTGATCGTAAGAGCGCTGCAAAAAGGTAGAGTAAATAGCCGCGACCGGCCGCAGCCCTTCGGCGGCCATGCCTGCCGCATAGGTTACGGCGTGCTGCTCGGCAATACCTACATCAAAAAAACGCTCAGGAAAACGTTTCTGGAACTGGGGCAGGCCGGTGCCGGTGGTCATTCCGGCGGTGAGTGCGACAACTTTGGGGTTTTTTTCGGCTATGTTTGTAAGCGTGCGGCCGAATACTTCGGTGTAGCTGGGTATTTTTTTTGTGCCCAGCGATTTGCCGGTTTGTTTATCAAATGCCCCAACACCATGAAAATGAGTGGGGTCTTTTTCGGCCGGCTTGTAGCCCTGGCCCTTTTTGGTGATAACATGCAAAAGAATGGGACCCTTGAGGTTTTTGATGTTCTTTAAATCTTCAATGAGCAGATCTACTTTGTGGCCCATTACCGGCCCTATATAGACAAAGCCCAGTTCCTCAAAAAACATGCCCGGCACAAAGAGGCTCTTGAAAAAGCCTTCCGACTGTCGAACAACACGAGAAACGGATTCACCGATGCCGGGGATTTTTTCCAGCATGGTTTTGAGTTCTTCACGAGCCTTGTTGTATGCCTGCCCGGAAATAATGCGGGACAGGTGCGACGACAGGGCGCCGACGTTGGGAGAGATGGACATTTCGTTATCGTTCAGTATGACGATCAGGTCTTCGTTGATGTGGCCGGAGAAGTTGAGTCCTTCAAATGCCATGCCGGCCATGAATGAGCCGTCGCCGATGACTGCGATGACTTTGTTGTTTGCGCCTTTCTGGTTCCGGGCCTGGGCCATGCCTGCGGCCGCGGAAATCGAGGTGCTGCTGTGCCCGGTATTGAAGGTGTCGTATCTGCTTTCCTCACGCTTGGGGAACCCACTGAGGCCTCCGTGCTGGCGCAAGGTATGAAAAGCGTGTTTGCGTCCGGTAAGGATTTTGTGGGGGTAGGTCTGGTGCCCTACGTCCCAGACAATTTTGTCTTCGGGGGTGTCGAATACATAGTGCAGGGCGATGGTCAGCTCCACAACGCCAAGGCTGGCTGCTATGTGACCCCCGGTCGTCGAGACGGTATCGATTATGATATTCCTGATTTGCTGCGCAAGTTCCGGAAGTTCTTTTATGTCCAGCTTTTTTAAGTCGTCCGGAGTATTGATTTTATCCAGTAGTTTTTCCATATGGGAGTCCCTTACTACTTGTTCCGTTCAATAATCAGCCGTGCGATTTCGCGCAACGGGGCCGCTTTCCGGTCGAACGTTTGCAGGGCGTCGAGAGCCTGCTGATATAACACCTGCTGCATTCTTTTGGCTTCATCCATGCCGAGAATAGCCGGGTAGGTTGCCTTGCCTCTGGCCTCGTCGCTGCCGACCGGCTTTCCCAGGGTTTCCGTAGCGCCTTCAACATCCAGTATATCATCTGTAATCTGGAAGACAAGGCCTATGGCGTTACTGTACTCTTCAAGCTGCTTAAGCTGTTCATCGTTGCCGTTGCCGAGAACCGCACCAAGCATGACCGAGGCGCGGATCAAGCGACCGGTTTTATGAATATGGATATACTCAAGCAACTCTTTATTGATCTGCCGGCCTTCCGATTCAATGTCCACGGCCTGGCCGCCGATAACGCCCAGGGAGCTTGCGGCATCGGCAAGATACTGCAGGGCCGCAATGGCTTTGTCCGGGGCGTGTTTTCCCGAGGCAAGCAACTTGAAAGCCTCGGCCTGGAGCGCGTCCCCGGCCAGAATGGCCATGGCTTCACCATACACCTTATGGGTGGTGGGTTTGCCCCGCCGGAAGTCGTCGTCGTCCATGGCCGGGAGGTCGTCATGGATCAGGGTATAGGTGTGGAGCAGTTCAAGGGAGCAGGCCGGTTCGGCAATGGGCCTGGAGTCGGCGCCCAGGGCCTCGGCTGCGGCAAGGGCCAGGATCGGGCGTAGGCGCTTGCCCCCGGCAAACACGCAATAGCGCATTGCCTGATGCAGGCCGGGCGGAAAGGTCTGCTCTTCGGGCAGGATGCCGTCCAGGGTTTTGTCGACCAGTCCCTGCTTTTCCCGCATATAGTCCCTGATGTTAAAGTCTGTCATCCTTCATCTTTCTGTGCGTCAAAAGGTTCCGTCGTGATATTTCCGTCTTCATCCTGCAGCAGTATTTCCACCTTCTTCTCAGCCTCTTCAAGTCTTTCCGAGCAGGTCCGGGAAAGCTTGATTCCCTGTTCAAACAGTGAAAGCGCGTCGTCAAGGGGCAGGTCCGGATCTTCAAGTTTTTCAACAATATTTTCCAGGTCCTGCAGTGCTTTTTCAAATTTTTTTTTGGCCATGTTTCCTAGTGCTCCCTGGTTGTAATGTTTTCTACGCGACACAGGGCATCGCCCTTGTGAAAGGTAATGCAAACCGCGCTTCCCTGACGTAACTGTGCTGCATCTTTGACAACCTCTCGTGAAGGAACCTGCCGGGTAATGCTGTACCCGCGCTCAAGTACCTGCAGGGGGCTGAGGGCATTGAGGCGCCCTGCAAGGGTTTTCAGCAGCGCCGCTTTGCTGGTGAGATTTGCGTAAAGGCCTTTTTTCAACGCTTTTGTCAGTAAATGCAGCTTTTCCCCGGCCACGGCAACCGCCTGTTGCGGAGAGTGGGCGAGAACTATTTTTTGCGCGGTTTCAACCCGCTCCCGTCGTTGTCGAATGCCGGCTGCTATGTTTTGCAGTAGTTCGGCATGCAGGTCGTCATAGCGCAACTGGTAATCGTTGAGCTTGCGCACGGGACTTTGCAGGCTTGCGGCAAGATGTTTCACCTGCATCCGGCTGCGTTCCAGGCTTTGGGACAACAGAACTTTCAGCCGGGAGTCAAGCTGTCGAGTCTGTTTTTTCAGCTCTTTTTTTTCCTTTACCACAATCTCTGCCGCAGCAGAGGGTGTGGGGGCTCGCAGATCGGCCACAAAGTCGGTTATGGTGAAATCAATTTCATGCCCCACGGCGGACACGACCGGAATGTCCGATGCAAAAACGGCACGGGCAACCTTCTCGTCGTTAAAGGCCCACAGGTCTTCAATCGAGCCGCCTCCCCGGCCCAGAATGATGACTTCACCAAGATTGTGTTCGTTGGCCACGGCAAGGGCTGTTGTTATTTCATCAGGTGCTTCGTCTCCCTGGACCTTGACGGGTACCACGGTTATGCCACAGCCGGGGAACCTGCGGTGAAGCACTTTTATAATGTCCCGCACAGCCGCACCGGTCGGTGAGGTGATGACTGCTATTTTTGCCGGGAGGAACGGCAGAGGCTTCTTACGCCGCTCGTCGAAAAGGCCCTCATCGCCCAACTTTTTTTTGAGCTGTTCAAATGCCAGTTGCAGTTCCCCGACACCCCTGGGCTCCATGGATGCCAGAATAATCTGGTACTCGCCCCGCGGCTCATAGACACTGATTCTGCCGCGGCAGATGACTTTCAGGCCGTCTTCGGGCACGAACCGCAGCATGCGCTGCTGCCCTTTGAACATAACGGCCCTGATCTGACCGCCGCCGTCTTTAAGGGTCATGTAGCAGTGCCCGGACTGGGGTATGCGCAGGTTTGATATTTCCCCTTCAACCCATATATCGGCATAGGCCGGCTCAAGGGTGGCCTTGATATGGCGGTTCAACTCTGAAACGCTGAATACGAGACGATTTTTTTCCATAAAACCGATGGTCTATTAACTGCGCATCTATGAGAATGAGGCGGTAATCTGCTGTGTTATGGGGGGCTCTCATACAAAATCCGGTACAGCAATGGTACTGGTATATCCGGCCTGGTGCATTTAAAAACAGGTCCCCACCCCGTCTTTTGCTGTTAGTGTTTACCCTTGGCGGTTATCACCAAATCATTAGCCTACCATACTCTCCATGCCTATTTCAAATTTTTTTCGCATAAAAAAGCAAAGTTTAAATAGATATTTATGGTGCAATGGGACTGTTGGGCAGCAGGCGGTTCCGGCGCAGTGCCGGGTGAAATGGAGTGATCGGCGGGCTTTCCGCAGGTGGCCTCAGATATGGTGGCAGACACCCGGGTGGCGACCTGCAGACTTTCACATGCCAATCTCAACGGTATCATGCAGAACCAGCCCGGCATCGCCCTGAAACTTTTACACACTATCGGGGGAGGGTTGGCCCGGCGGCTTAAAGAGACATCTGATGAAGTATCTGCCCTCGGGGAATAGCACACGTCTTTCCGAAAGTAATCGTCTTATGCATTTTTTCAGCATTTTCTGCCAGCTTTTTTTGCAACATTTCTTTGTAAATCGCTTGCGGCTCTTTCACCGGCCGAGAATGTGTAGCCGCCACGAGCAGTGGGTATGTTTGCGACAGGCGGTGACTCTATGGTTGAAATTGTTTATTGTATTATATCAGTAGTGTCCGGTTAAAATTTGAAAAAATCTTACAACGGTTCAATTTTACTTTATAAAAACAAAAAAATGACCTGCATCGATTTCATTTTGAAAGTAGCATTTAGCCAGCACCACAAACAATCTGGGGAGTTGGCTTATGAATACCGGCAGAACGGTTTTCTCTCAGGTCATGGATTACTTTCCACTGCGCCGATTCAAAACATGCGTCGACCGCTACAGCGGCGACAAAGCAATAAAATCACTTACATGCCTCGATCAGTTTCGATATATGGCCTTCGCACAATTAACGTACCGCGAAAGTCTGCGCGATCTGATTACCTGCCTGCAAGCGGTTCAACCCATGCTCTATCACATGGGCATTCGCAGTACACCAGCCAGAAGCACTCTGGCAGATGCAAACGGCAAACGCGACTGGCGTATCTACGCCGACTTTGCCGGCATCCTGATTCAACGAGCAAAAAAGCTGTATGCGGCGACAGCGCTGCCGGTCGACCTGGATGCCTCAGCGTATGCGTTGGACTCAACCGTCATCGACCTTTGCATGAGCATGTTCCCATGGGCGAAGTACAAAAGCACAAAAAGCGCAGTCAAAATGCATACACTGCTCAACATACGCGGAGATATCCCCCGGAGATATCCCCCGGAGATATCCCCGAATTTATTCACATTTCCGATGGCAAACTGGCCGACAGGGAAGCCCTGGATTACATTCCGATAGCACCGGCAACATTCACCATTATGGACCGGGGCTATGTCGACTATGCACGGCTTCATCGCTTCGAGCGCAACAAAGCATTTTTTATTGTCCGAGCGAAAAAGAATCTCACATTCCGCAGGCGCTATTCTGCACAGGCAGACAAAGCAACAGGGGTTCTGTGCGACCAAACAATTATGCTGACTTCATACTACCCTGCACGGGACTATCCCTCTGCACTGCGGAGAATTCGTTATTTCGACTCAGAACAAAATCGTCGTTTCGTTTTCCTTACAAACAATTTCGAACTGCCTGCTCTTACGATTGCTGACCTCTATCGTAGTCGCTGGCGTGTTGAACTCTTTTTCAAATGGATAAAACAACACCTGCGAATCAAAACTTTTTACGGCACCGATGAGAACGCGGTAAAAACTCAAATCTGGATAGCCGTTACAACATACCTGCTCGTTGCGATTATGAAGAAAGAACTTGGCTTGGAGCAAAGCATGTATGAAATTCTACAGATATTGAGCATCACCATTTTGCATAAAATGCCCGTTTTACAGGCCTTCGCTGATTTTAAGCGTATTGAAAACAACAACCGTCCGGCTAAACAGCTAATTTTGTTTGAAATTTAACCGGACACTACTGGCAAAAAATGCAGGAATCTTTATGGACGCAGACCGTTCCTCCGCATTGCGAACAGGTCCAGCGCTTCCTTTCCTGCCGTATAAAATGCCGTATGCCGAACTTCTGAATATTTTTCAGGTTTTCGATCATGCTCATGCCGTATTTAGTTTATTTTCTAAACCCACGGCCTCTGTCCGTGCGCCCCGAAAAGCTTTTAGCGATTCGGGGAGAAAAAAGTAAAATAGGCTCTACCTCAGGGAAATCCCTGCAGAGGGGAAGGAGGTAGAACCTATGCATGATTGGAAAAGCTTATCGCATGTCCGCTGGGAATGCAAATACCATATAATAATAATCCCGAAATACCGA
>JANQGV010000224.1 GCA_028282925.1 Thermodesulfobacteriota bacterium | reverse complement strand
TGTTGTAGACCTAAGCGGGATACCCTCGCGGCACGATTTCAGTTGGCGGGTCAACAAACTCGCCCCTGAAAAGCGGGGCTCAAACATGTCGACCCTTTTCTCCTCCAGAAATCGCTGCACTCGGCTGCGTTGCAATGGGAATTATAAAGGCTGTTGCGAATCAACAGTCGAAAATATGATTAGTCAAAGCTACCACCATGTTATGTGTGAATTGAAAGATAATTAATATTCATTATACATCAGTGGAAACAGCATCTGAAGAAAACATGGCTTTTCCTGAAAGGCCTGATATCGCCGAGCTGAAAAAAGCGCACGCTTTTTTTCAGCCGGCCGGTGATACCCCCCGGGCGCTGCTTGAATTGCCCCCTGCGGCCTTGTCGCTTATATGTGCCTTGCTGGACAGCTCTTCAGACCGAATGCCCCCGTTTGCAATCGATTCTTTCTGGGATGAACTGAATGCGGTGCTGCCGTTTCATGATATATATCCTCTTTTTTACTGGGTTGTTAAAAACAGGGGGGCCGGGCACCTATTATCCGCAGAGCACTATACCCTCTTGCAACAGCAGTATGTTGTCGGCTGTATCAACAGTGATCAGATGGGAAAACAGCTTGATGCGGTTTGCGCGGCCTTCGCGGATCATAGTATTCCGCTTATTGTGTTAAAGGGACCGGCCCTCGGCAGGCTGTATTATCCCGCACCGGAATTGCGTCCGAGCAGTGATATCGATCTGCTGGTGAACCCCCGCGATTTTATTGTCGCCAGAAAACTTCTGGAAGGAATCGGCTACCGTTGTCTGGACCGCCGGTTCGAAAAAGCTCAAACGTTTTACAGCGAAGAGATTTTTGAGCATGTGCACAATAGTGACGAACACTATTGCATAGAACTGCATTGGGAGTTGCACAGCCGGGGCAGGGTCGGCCGCCTTCCGGTACCCGGCACCCTTTTCGACAACGCCGTGCCCCTGGCGCTTGCGTCTTCTTCCTGTAAAACCCTGCATCCTGTGGACGCCCTGATCTATGCCGCCGTGCACATGCTTGTTAATCACGGCAAGAGCATTCGCCTGATATGGCTGTATGATATCGCCATGCTTGCCGGTGCACTGACCGAGCCCGCCGACTGGAAATTGCTCCGGCAGCGCAGCGCGACATGGGGAGCGGTCAGGGCCGTGCAAACCGCCCTGCAGCTTGCCCGTCTCTGGACCGGATTACCTCTTCAGGCAGGTTGCGCTGATCCGTCGGAATGGCCACAGCCTGCCGCAGAGGAGGAAAAAGACTGGGAACACGTCCTGCACAGGCGCGACAGTGCGTTTCATCGTATTGCCGATGGGTTGCAAAGGGAAGGGGGGATTTTAAAAAAACTTCTCTTTTTGCTCAATGCTGTTTTTCCTTCTCCCGCCGTTGTCAGGTCACAGTATCCTGTGTCCTGCGCCTTGCTTCTCCCGCTGTCGTATATGAAGAGATGGATGTACTGGCTTGTAAAAAGAGACCATCTTTGAGCATACCCGGACCCGTAGAAAGTGATCACATTTTGGTATTATTTTTGCAAAATAATAAACAAATAACTAAAAAAACAATGGATTGAGTTTATACACGTATCTGGTATAGTACCTTTACCCTGTGGCCGTCACCGGTCAATAGAACCCTCTTTGACAATAACTGTTTGATATAACATGAAAAAATAGTGTGCAGGCTGTGAGATGGGTGGGTACTTATACCGATGTACCGATTAACATTGACTTTCACTTTGTATTTTTTATATCCTTGAAATGTCATAAAAAAAGCAAAAAATATTGACATGTTGCACTAAAAAAGCGGGGCATGTATGGCACGAGAAAAATTAACCTCACCACATCATCATTATATTCAAAAAACAGCAGGCACGGTAGAAGCGGCCGTGAATACCGACAAGCAGAAAGCAATTGATTATCTTGAGTACTGGGGCTTGAAAGAAAAGCCTTTTGAAAACACCACCGATCCCGATTTTTTCTACGAAAGCTATGATCATATAGAAGCTTTAGAGCGGCTTTTCTATATTGTTGAAGAAGGGAACATGAATTTCGGCATGCTGACCGGGGAGATCGGGTGCGGCAAAACCATAACCCGCAGCGTGTTTAAAAAACGCCTGTCGCCGCTTCAATATGATGTAATCGACATGGAGAACGCCAACCTGCCGTTTAACTTTATCCTGCTTGAATGTATTCAGAAGATGAGCCTGGAGGAATTTAATCCCCGGCTGCAGGATGACGAACTGTATTATCTGTTGAAAGAATTCAAGAAGCTGCTGAAAATAAAAATAGTACAGCGCAAAAAGAACCTGGTCATCATTCTCGACGAGGCCCAGCAGCTCTCAAAAGAGGCCATCATTGAGTTGAAGAACCTGACCAACATAACCTACGACAACCAGAGTTACATTACCGTTATCCTGGTGGGGCAGCCTGAACTGCGGGGCGTTGTGAAGAGCCTGCCCCAGATCGACCAGCGCATCAGCCTGCGTTTTCATCTCAACCCCATGAGCGAGAAGGATGTAGACGGATACCTGCGCTCCCGCCTGAAAGTTGCCGGGCACCCCGACGGCGCACTCTTTTCGCCGGAAGCGGTTTCGGTGTTGAGCCAGGTGACCGGCGGCATCCCCCGTGAGATCAACCGTATATGCAAGCTTGCCCTCGACCGTTCGTTCTCGTTGCGTCTTGACTATATCGACGAAGAGGTGATCAACTCCATCGTTATGGACCTCAACAAACAGGACGGCAAAATACATGGATGAATTCAGAATCTCCGACATGAAGCGTCAGCAGAAGGAAGGTCCTGATACTCCGCCGCGCAAGCCGCCCCGTTATGACGAACAGCCGGACGAGCCCCTCCCCGCACACGGCTTTACTCAAACCAGCCAACTGTCGGAAGCGGTCAACCTGCGCCAGTACTGGGAGGTGATTCTGCGCTACCGGCTGATTGTTATGTGTATCACGGCAGGTATCGCTCTCATCGCTTTTGCTTCCAGTTTCATGAAAGTCGATATGTACCGCGCCCGGGTGGAAATTCTGCATAAAGAAGATCAGAAAAAGGCCTCCTACGGCATGGAGGGTAAATTCTACATGCCTGAAACCCTGGCCAAAATCGCTGTTTCGCGTCCGGTTATGAAAGCCGCGGCACTGTTGCTGGATGATGCGCTGCAGGAGTTCAAGCTCGGGGGCCATGAAATTCCCGAGAGCGATTGGGAACAGGCCCGTGAAATGGCCGAAACGGGGATCGCCGCCGGCCTGGACGCCCGCATCGACGACGAGGCCTTTGATATTATCTACCTTGACGCCGTGTACCCGAAATCGCGATACCTTGTTGCCGCAATAGCCAATGCGGTTTCACGGTCGTTTATCGAACGGCTGTCGGATATCGAACGGAGAGAGGCATCTCAGAAGATCGTCATCCTGCAACGCTTGCAGAAGACGAAACAGGATGAAATACATGATATCGAGCAGGAAATCCTGCTGCTGAAGCGTCAACAGGAAGAGCAGGAGGAGACCTTTACCGCAATAGCCGCCGATGAAACACGGCTCCTGAACCTGGTTTCGGAATATGAAATGATGTTTCAGGAAAATAAATTGAAACAGGAGGAACTGGAAGAACAGATAAAAGCAATTAAGCGTGAGCTGAATGTTGAGGGCATTGATACCGAAGATATCAACTGGGTGGACATGACCGATGTTATGGTGAGGAAACTGCAGGAGCTGAAATTAAAACGGGCCGAGCTTCTGACCCGCTACACTCCTGAGAATTCACTTGTCATACGGCTGGACAGTCAAATCAAGGCCATGGAAAAAAGCCTCAGCATGCCCCGGGAAGCCGGAACCGCCAAAAAGAACGTTACCGTGGGTATGCTGCGCTCAAAAATGGTTACCAACCTGATCGTGCTGGAGTCGCAGTTGCAGGGGGTCCATTCAAAGCTGGAAAGCATCGGGAAGATGCGCGACGATCTGAACCGCAAGCTTATTGAACTGCCCATCAAGACCCTGAAAATCGAGCGGCTCAGACGCCAGAAGGACGTGCTGGAGCGGCTTCTTGACGACCTTCGGCATGAGTTTCAGCAGGAAAAAATCGCCAGTACCGGCACGATTTCAAATATCCAGATTATCGAATCGGCCGTACCTCCGGACTACCCCTTTTCGCCCAACCGGAAAAAGATGCTCCTGAGCGGTGTTGTGTACGGTCTGGTGATAGCAGTCGGGGTGGCATTTCTTTTGAATCACTGGGACAATACCATCAACACCACCAATGAAATAAAAGCACGGGTGCATGTGGAACCGCTGGGTTTGATTCCACAGTGGGATGAAGAGGACAAATTCATCAACCCGGCCGGGGTGGATGATATCAATGCCGAGGTGTACGGTGTGTTGCGTAACAATATCCGCTACAGTCATGCCGAAAACCCGGAAAAGTGCCTGCTGATCGCCAGCGCAATACAGGCGGAAGGCAAATCCCTGACCGCTGCAAACCTGGCCTGCTCTTTTTCTTTCGAGGGAAACCGTACCCTGCTGGTTTCGATGGATTTGCGTAAAAAACGGGATTATTATCTGTTTCGCAAGGAAGGAAGCGTCAGCAGGAAGGAAAAAGGTATGGGCGATTTCCTTGCCGGTGAGGCGGATTATTCCAATATCATTTATGATACCAAGTTCGAAAACCTCTACGTCGTTCCGACCGGTGAAAAGCGCAAAAATCCCGGGCGGCTTCTTGTGCCCTCCAAGCTGGAAAAATTTTTCAAGGATATGGAGAACAATTTCGATGTGGTCATCATCGATGCACCGGCGGTGCTGCCTGTTGTGGATACCACGGTTATTTCACCCCTGGTGCGGGGCGTGCTGCTGGTTATCGGTGCGGGTAAAACACCCATCGGCGCCTGCCAGCAGGCCATCGGCCGGCTCGACCATGTAAACAGCCGTATAATCGGCGCGGTTTTAAATAAGGCGCGTAATATCAAGTTCGACTTCTTTTACGGTTCCGCCCAAAGCTATTATACCGGCTATAAGGACAAGGGTAAAAATTTCTATGAAACGTAAAGGCTGTTATCGCTACGCTTTGTACCTGCCGCTGCTGTTGTGCTGCATCAGTTTGCTGCACACCGGCTGCGCCCGTGTCGCCAAAGCGCCGTCACACACCGACCCTGCAGTCACCGTGTCCGTAGACAACGCACAGGACAACAAAACCGCTTTGATTACCGAACTCGACAACCGGACCGGTATCACCGTTTACGACAAGGCAACACAGGTGATAGACGCCCCGGTGCAGTTTCCTTACCATGACTACCGGTTCCAGCCCGGTGATAAAATAGAGGTATCCGTGTGGGGAGAACCGGACATGACCCGTGATGTGGTGGTGCTGCCCGACGGAACCGTGTCATACTTCCTGATCGGTGAGGTGCAGGCGGTGGGCCGGACCTTTAATGAACTGCGTGCGGCCCTTGAAAAGAAATTGTCGAAATACATTTTGCATCCCCAGGTAACACTGATCGGTAAAAGCTTTGCCGGAACCTTTGTTACCATACTGGGTGCAGTCAATCGTCCCGGCCGTCACGAGGTTTCCCAGACCGACCGTGTTCTCGATGTTATCGCCCGGGCCGAAGGTTTGAAATATGTTTCATCATTCAGCGACGATTTTTCCTATGCCGGCGAAATTGCCAACCTGAAACTGGCCTACCTGTCCCGGGCGAATAAACTTGTTGATGTGGATTTCGTAGCCCTTATCGACGACGGTGATATGTCGCAGAATATCCAGGTCTTCCCCGGAGATTTTTTGTATATACCGTCGTCATTATCGGAACAGATTTATGTACTGGGTGAGGTACAGGCACCGACCACCGTTCCCTACCGGGCCAAAACCACGCTGCTGGAAGCAATCGCCAGTGCTGAAGGGTTTGTTGAAAACACCGCATGCAAAAGCAGCATCTGTATCATCAGCGGCAGTTTGAGACAGCCGCAGATTGCCAAAGTAGACTTCGACGATATTCTCAAAGGGAAAATCAAGAACATTATCCTGAATCCCGGTGATATCGTATACGTCCCTTCAACCTTTGTTACCGATATCGAGAGAATATCAAGCCAGGTTATCCCGTTCCTCGATACCATTATCAGGGGTGATTCGGTGCTTGACATTGGTCAAAGGCGGTGGAAAACGTGGAATCCTTATAGGGGGCAGTAAGGGCAGGAGGGCCTTATGAGAGGCTGTCGGAGAACGTCCATCTACTGCGTTGCGCTCATCCTTCGTCACTGCGACGTACAGGCAAGTACGCCAAATGATCAACAGGAAAAAAAGTTTTTTCCTGTTGAAGGGAACAAAGCACTTGCGTGCTCCTTGTTTCCCACTTTCATGGAAAACAAGCCAACCACTACGCGGTTGTTTGTTGCCACCAAAGGATTTCGCGCGCCTTGTGTCTGAACATCCTCCAACAGCCTTCCTGTTTATAAGTATTTCGACCGTTTCCTAGTTCTGGGAAGGAGTGTGTTTGATGGTTTCCAGGGTGCGGATGATGGTTCGCCGCAGAAGTTCGACCCGCCGCAGTGTGAAATCGTTCATGGCACTGCGTTGCAGGTCTTTGTAGAGGCAGACGGTTCCCATGTGGGAGTTGTTTTTATCGAGCAAAGGCAGTTCCAGCTTGAGAAGGCTGGTGTCGAAGCTGTAGCTTTTCAGTTCCGTGCGTATCCATGATTTTTTCAGGCCGTTCACTTTTCCCGCAGCGGTTTCGAAACTTTCAATATTAATTTCCGCCATGTCGAATGCCATGCGTTCTATGGCACGGCAGGCAGCATCCCACAGGTCTTCAATGGTCGAGGAATCGCCGATGCCGATCTGGTAGTTCAAAAAATCGCGGCGCTCAATAGAAAGCCCCAATTCATCACTCAGGTCCCGGAACCATTCCCGCACCGTATCAACGGCAAAATATTCAAAATAGCCGAGTTTTCTGACAACGATAAAAGCGCAGGCACCGAGGATAATAAGGACAAGACCGGCCTGTTCGTCACGGATGTTGACCAGAATAATGGACATGAGACACAAAGCCATGGTGGCAATATACAGCACCCATACAACCTTGCGCGTCGACAGACCCATGGACAGAAGCCGGTGATGTATGTGCTCTTTGTCCGGCTGGAACATTTTTCTGCCGATGATAAAGCGCCGGATCGGGGCCAGCATGGTATCAAAAAGCGGGACACCGAGGGCCACGACCGGGATAAGCATAACCGCTCCGATTTGGCTTTTAAAGGTGCCGATAATTGAAAGACCTGCGAGGGTGTAGCCCAGGAAATAGCTGCCGGAATCGCCCATAAAGATTGAAGCAGGGTTGAAGTTGTACCGCAGAAAACCGAGGGTGGTTCCGCCCAGGGCGGCCGCAAGCATTGCAGTGAAATATTGCTCGCGCAGAATCAGAAGAACCACCATAACCATCGAAGCAAAAAACACAATGCCGGCCGACAGTCCGTCGAGACCATCGGCGAGGTTGATGGCGTTTATAAAAAGAAGGAACCAGAACACCGTTACAAGATAGCCGACAAACCCGAAGCTGAGTGTGTATCCCAGTATGGTAAACGCTTCAATGCGCAAACCGCCGTAAAATGCAATGCTTGCCGCAACTATTTGAAAGACACACTTGATTTTGGGGCCGAGCTGTAGGAAGTCGTCGGCCACCCCGATGCCGAAGACGATAACGCCGCCGGTCAGAAAGAAAAGCATTTGCCGGTTTATTACAAGCTGATCGGTTATGGTGGTGGAAAAAGTGTTGCAAAACACCATGGTCATGATAAACGACGCAAAGATGGCCAGACCGCCTGTGCGGGGAATTGGTGTTGAATGTACTTTGCGCTCATTGGGAATGTCGAGTATGCCGAAGTTCTTTCCGGCCCATCCTGCAATGGGGGTCAGAAAAAGCGAAAGCACAAGCGAAGTTGTGAAAATCACCAGTAATGTCGTCATGGTAGGTGTTTTGTATATGTTTGCGTATGTACGTACCGACCTGCGCTGTTTTGTGAACGCGTGTCCATGTGCAGAGCTTTGGTGTTTTGCCGTACGTATTGTGTGCAGGGAGAAAGCCGCATGTGTGTGCACTATGGCTTTATAAACCATTGCAGTATTTTTCGCAACGGTTTTATATGAAGGGTCCAGGGGTACGGTGTCAGGTTGTTAACCTTCCATGCTTTGCGGTCCATGGCATTGGCCTGGAGTCGGCTTTTCAGTGTACTGTTACTTGCTCCGCCGACCCTCATTTTCACCAGTATGCGGGGTATATAGGCCGCTGTTATTTTGTGTACCACAAGAAAGCGGAGCATCAACTCGTAATCCGCAGCGGACCCAAGGTCTTTGTTGAAAAAGCCATGGGCGGTGTACGTTGAACGTCGTGCAAAGAATGTCGGGTGCGGCGGCATCCAGCCCCAGTAAAAGCGACGCCGGCTGAACGATCCCGCCTGCCAGTACCGCACAACGTGATCGGTGTTTTCAGGTCTCACATAGACAAGGTTGCCGTAACATGCGTCCGCCGGTTCGTCTCTCAATGTTTCGGCAACGGTTGCCAGTATATCAGTGTCGGCATAGATGTCGTCGGCATTGAGAATGCCCACAATATCACCGGATGCCATGTTCAAACCCTTGTTCATGCCGTCGTAGATACCGTGGTCCGGCTCTGAAACGATTTTTACGTCATATCGGGGTTTGTAGGTCTTTATGACGTCTAGAGTGCCGTCGGTAGAGCCGCCGTCGATAATGATATGCTCAAGGTTTGAACATGATTGAGATTGTACGCTCTCAAAACAATCCCTGATAGTGGCAGCAGCGTTGTAGACGGTTGTGATAATGGAAATTTTCGGCATAGTATATCTGCTAGGAGGCTGTCGGAGAACGTCCATCTCCTGCGTTGCGCTCATCCTTTGTCACTGCGACGTACAAACAAGTACGCCAAGTGATCAACAGGAAAAAAGTGTTTTTCCTGTTGAAGGGAACAAAGCACTTACGTGCTCCTTGTTTCCCACTTACATGGAAAACAAGCCAACCACTACGCGGTTGTTTGTTGCCACCAAAGGATTTCGCGCGCCTTGTGTCTGAACATTCTCCAACATTCTCCCACTACGGAGGTATTCCGACAAACTCCTAGAGTGATAGATTTTTTTCCCGTCGTTTTATTTCTTTCATTTTCAATACAATCATATATTCGTATATGGACAGCAGAATGCAGTAGGTAAGCCCCGGCATCCCATCCAGGATACCCAGCCGTACAAAATACATATACACAAAGCGGATGACCGCGCGCAGCGGCAATCGAAACGACAGCTCCTTTAATGCCCGTCGCAGGCGCACAGGGTTGTTAACGGACAACACCCCGCCCCAGTCCACCGACTCCTCACCGGTATGTTTAACCGCTTCCAGGGCTTCATTCCAGGAGTAGCTGTTGTGTTTCTCAAACCAGGCGTTGAATCCTTTATTGAAACTGTAATGCTCGAAGTGGCCCTGCAGTCTTCCTTCGTTTCCGTCGATGACCGCCACCGGGTTGACTTTGCGCTCCCAGCGTACCTTTTCCGGGCGAAACAACCGCATGATCCAGGTAGGGTAAATACCGCAATGTCTGATCCAGCGGCCCATGAAGTAGTTTTTATAGCGCATGCGGTAGGCCGCACAGCCGGATTCAGGGTCTGCAACAGCGCGCAGCATTTCATCCCGCAACTCGGGTGTCACCACTTCATCGGCGTCTGAATAATAGACCCAGGGGTTCTTGTACTCGATGTTTTCCAGGGCCCAGTTCTGGTGCGTCGACCAATCGTCGAGCCTGCGATGCACAATGCGGGCGCCATACGTTTCAGCAATTTCAACGGTCTTGTCGGTTGAACCGGAATCAAGCACAATAATATCATCGCTCCATGCAACCGATTCAAGGCATGCCGCGATATTTTGTTCTTCATTCAAGGTTAAAACCAGGATGGATATGCTCATGGGCGGTGTCCTTTGGTAGTGTATCGTTTATGCAGAACGTTGCATAACACGTTTTCTGATAAAACGGGCCGGGTTACCACCCACCACAGACCAGGGCTCAACGTTTTTAAAGACACTGGATCTGGCACCCACAACGGCACCTTCGCCCACGGTAACCCCGGGTCCTACGAAGGCATCGGCCGCTATCCAGGCCGAATCGCCTAGACGTATCGGCGCTGTGGTGAGGGGCATAGTGGATATGGTGAAGTCATGGCTTGCGGTGCAGAGGTAGCTGTATTGACTGACGGTGGTATGGGCGCCGATAACAACCCGGTCGACACTGTAACAATCGACAAAGTGGCTGAGGCTGCTGTAGTCCTTCATGGTGAGGTTCCAGGGGGCCCAGACTCTGCATGACGGATATACATTGACGCCTTTTCCGATACGAGCCCCGAACATCCTCAGGAGCATGCGCCGCCAGCCGAAGAATATCCGGGGGCTGGGGCGGAATAAAAGGGCCCAGACACATCCCCAGAGTACCCGGCCGATTTTATTTCGAAGGCCCAGTTCGTTTTTGTATTGTGATATGTCGACGGTCATGAATATGTTGCTCCCTTATGTATAAATGCAAGCGGGTTTGTTTTCTCCTGTCAGGAGCCACTGGTACACAGAATACATTTGCGCTGCAATTGACGGCCAGGAAAACTCTTTTGAAAGCATATCTCGTCCGCGGCTCCCCATTGCGTGCCGTTCATCATCCGTAAGTGATACAGCAGTCTGAAGGGCGGATGCAAGGCTTGCGGCGGTATTCTCCACCCACCAGCCGCAGTTATACTGTTCCAGCAGAGACCATGGCGTTCCCCGGGTGGTTATAACGGGTACGCGGCACGAAAGGGCTTCGGCCACCACATGGCCGAAGTTCTCTGTATGCGATGGTAAGATGAAGACATCGGCGTTGTTATACGCGTTGTATTTGTCCGTGTCGTTGTCGATAAAACCACTGAACGTTATATCGTTTTGTAAATTATATTCAGCAATGATGGATTCAAGCCGGGCTTTGTATCCTCCTTCATCGGGTCCGGCCAGCACAAGCTTCCATCCGGGTGGTCGTGCGATACTCCAGGCTTCAATAAGCATGTCCAGACCCTTTACCGGATGAATTCTGCCCATGAAAAGGGCGGTTTTATACGCAGTACTTATTTTTTGTGATAAAGACATGTCCGGGAGATCAACACCGTATGGAATGATGCATATAGGGGTTTTAATGCCCAGGCGTCGGATGAAGTCAAGTTCATGCATGCCGGTAATGTGCAGTATCGATGCGGTGGAAAGATCGTGTTTTTGATAGGCGATCCAGGCGGCCTTTTTCTTCCAGGCCTTGTACGAGAAGGCCCATTCGGTGAGCATCCCGTGAATGCTTGTGATAAGCGGGATGTTGAGCTTTCGGGCGGCGAGGCTTGCAATATGGTTTGCCTGCATCCAGATGCCGTGATTATGGATGATATCGGGCCGGATATCTTTTGCTGCCGTGAAAAAACGTTTTTTTAACGAAGGTGACCAACTGCTGCGGCCTACGTTGATCCGGCAGCCGGATATGTCTGAAACCGTGGTGCCGCCGGGTTTGAATTGTTCATCGCCCGTCAGTTTGCTTGAGGTAAGAATATGTCCCTGTGCGCCCAGAGCAGTAAGGTTGTTCCATAAAGAATACACCGTCCGGGAGGGCCCCCCGAAGGCTTTGGAAAGTGACGGTATGGAAACCAGTACTGAAGGTTGCATGAGAAAGTGTTAAACCGAGAGTTTGTGGTGTGTTATGTATTTGCCGAGAATATAGAGACTCCAGATGCGAAACCAGCCGACCGCGGCGGGAGACTTGCAAAATGAACGCCATAAGCCCATGATGGTTTTTTCGTCGAACACCTTCCCCAGGCGGCAGAGAGCTTCCAGCCCCGGTTCGATTTCTTCACGCAGTTCGTTGAGCATCCATTCCTTGAAGGGCAGCATGAATCCCTGTTTGGGCCGGTCATAAATCTCTTTCGGTAGACACCGCTGCATTGCCTCGATAAACCGCCATTTCGGCAGATGCCCGGGGGTGCGGACCTGTGAAGGCAGAGAGAGAACATAGCCTGAGAATGCCGTATCCAGGAAGGGCAGTCGTATTTCAAGGTTATGGGCCATACCCATACAGTCGGAGTCGCGCAGAAGTGTCTGGCCCATATAGGTGCGCATTTCAAGGATGCCGATGGCATCCGGCAGTTCTTTTCCCACTGTTTCACGGGCAAGCAGGTTCAGCAGGACTGCCGATATTCCGCAATCCCATTTTTTGTCGGGACAGAGCCCGGGCGCAAGACTGTTTATCTGGCGTGACGTGAACACCCGGCGGCGGATCAGGTAGCTGTTGAGCAGACCCGGCGGGGCGCCGAACATGTCGGCCAGTTTACCGGTCTTGATGGAAAAGCGGCCGCAACGGTCAAAGAGTGCCCCCAGGGGTGTGCCGAGAAAGCCCATTTTTTCCCGTAGTGAAAGCATGCGGGGAATATCATGGAAGGTATGGTATCCGCCGAACAGCTCATCCCCGCCCAGTCCGGACAGGGCAACCTTTAAGCCGGCCTGATGTGCGGCATAGGAAACAAGATACGTATTGACGGCATCGCCGGTGGGCTGGTCCATGGCTGCAACTGCCTTGGGAATCATTTGCAGGATATCGGAACCGGTAACCGGTATTTCGGTATGCTCGGTACCGGCATGCTCAGCCATTTGTTTTGCATAGCGGGCTTCAGACTGGTCAGGCTGGTCCGGAAAAACAACACACAGGGTTTTTATCAGGCCGCCGGCGTCCTGTGCAGCGGATGCCGCAACGGCCGATGAATCGATGCCGCCGGAAAGGAAGAGGCCCAGTGGAGCATCGCTGACAAGGTGACGTGAAACCGCTTTGTGAAACTGATCCTCTATTTCATCGTTCGTGCTTGCGGGGGTAACATCGGTGTGCGACCAGTAATCGGTTTCAGTGGTCGACCCCGGGGGCCGGTATTCAAGACAGCACGCCGGGGCAAGAAGCGAAACCCCTGCAACAATGGTGCTTGGTTCCATGACTGATCCATAGGACAGGTAGCTTTTGACGGCGTCCATATCGGCGCTGCGCGGAACAAGGCCGGAGGCGAGCAATGCCCGCACTTCAGAGGCGAATAAGAGCATGCCGTTTTTATTGTAATAATAGACGGGTTTTTGCCCGTAGCGATCGCGTGCAAGGAGAAGTGTCTGCGCCCGGTCGTTCCAGTAAGCAAGGCCGAACATGGCGTTCATTGCAGGCAATGCGGCCGGGCCATGTTCCATAACACAGCGGAAAACAACCTCGGTGTCCCCACTTGAGTGGACCCGGATGGAGCGTTTCTCCAGGGAGGCCTTCAACTCCTGAAAATTGTAACATTCACCATTATATACCAGGGCATGGTGCTTATCGGATGTTGCCATGGGCTGGGCTGCAGCATCACTCAGATCGAGAATCGACAAACGCCGGTGTCCCAGTATGCAGTTGCCGGAAGGAGCAATGTATATTCCCTCGTCATCCGGACCACGGTGCTCCATGGCGGCAACCATCCTGCGCAACGGCTCTGCATGATCCGCTGCCTGTTTGCCTGTAATGCCTGCAATTCCGCACATGCTTATTCCGCTCTGCCCTTTGAGATATTGAAAATATCAAGTCCCTTGGCAACCGCCATAATGACGATTATGTTTCTGCATAACGTCCACCAGGTGCTGGGGCCTTCTTCCACCTGTATCAGGTTGGAAATCAGGCCGCCCACCAATGCCAGGCTGATAAGGGGGTGACGCCTCAGGATCGATTGCGACCACCAGGCAATGATAAAAATCAGGGAGCCGACAATAATCCCGGCCAGAAAACCGCCCAGGACGCCGAAGTCTGCGCTTCCCATTGCCGGCCAGGTGATGGCCGAATCGGTCAGGTCCAGATTATAATGCTGTTGTATATGCTGTTCGGTATGGAGTAACTTTCTTTTAGCGGGGACTATGGCCGATGGCACCGACATTACCAGGCTGCGCAACAGGGCGCTGCCGAACATGGGCGCTGTGTTTTCCGATTTTTCACAGATTTGGGCGATGAACCGGTACAGGCCGAGGGGACGGTTTTGCATGTTCTCCCGGTTCATTTTTTTTGATGATCTCTGAAAGTTTTTGTAGGCATAGACAACGCTGCTGCTGAAGCCCTTGAATGTGTCCTGGTAGTGGGAATAGCGGGATGTTTTAGCGGCCCTGACACTCAGGAAAAAAGGAAACAGGAAGTTCACGATAAAAAACATCACCACAAGAAAAGTGAGGATGTATTTTGCGGACAGTTTCCTGCCTGATGCAAAGAACCCGAACAAAATAAAAACCACCCACATGATGATCAGACGTCTGCCCTGCATAAAGGCCCAGAAGAATTCCGTGGCAAGAAGGATCGCGGCCGTGTATTTGGTGGACGTGCGCACGCTGCTCCAGAAAGATCCCGCGGCCCAGATATGGCATCCCAGCATCATGATGATTGAAATTTGCCGCAGCACAACAAGGGAGTACGGCATATTCAGCATGACCTCGGATTTGGCCGACCCGGAAAACCACAGACCGAAGCGCATGCCGAGAAAGATCCGCAGCAACCAGATGCAGCAGGCGACGGCAACAATGGGCTGCCAGGAAATCAGGCTGTACCGGTAAAAACCGCTGATTATTGAAAAGGGGTTGTTGTAATAGGGCACCGCAGGACTGATGGTTGTGACCGACAGCCGTTCTGCAAGCTTCAGGGCCAGGATATAAAGCGCAATGATAAGATAGGTCTCAAAGAGAATCAGTACGGGCTCAGTGGGCAGTGAAAAACTACCGTAGATAAAGGCCGTCCAGGAGCCGAGCCCGAAAAAAATACCCACGAACAGCATAATGAGCTGATAGAAATTCAGGCTTTTCGGCTCAAGAATACCCCGCCAGGAGAGGGCAATCGCCAGTACACATACGCCTGTAGACAGAATGAGCTGCAATTCGGTGCTTCCAATCATTATGGATTACTCTACCATTGCACGGTACAACTCGGCATACTGCCGTGCAATGATCTCGGGAGTAAAGCGTTTACGGTTTTCAAGCCCGTTTGCAATAAGTTCGGCACGCAATCCGGCATTGTGTATCAAGTCGATAATACCGCCTCTGACGGCAGCTACATCATGTGGATCGACCAGAAGTGCGGCATCTGCCGCTACTTCAGGCATTGATGTCGTGTTGCCGGTGATAACGGCACGCCCGACGGCATTGGCTTCGATAATGGGCAGCCCGAATCCCTCGTAGGTGGATACAAACGCAACAAGATCGGCCTGTTGGTAGAGTTCAACAACCTGATCGTAGGTAAGGTTGAAGCGGTTTTCGAAGTCTATTCCGTGCCGTTTGAGCATGCTGGTTTGACGGTCGTCGAGCCTGCCCAGGATGACCAACCTGCAGGGCAGCCCTTCAATGGCCCGGCACAGGTTGCCGAGGTTTTTATTCTCCGTGGTCCCGACCTGAAGAATAACCGGGCAGGATGCATTGAAATCTTTCGGCGTGTACGTGAGCCGATTGGATATGCAATCCGGTATGACAATAACCTTTTCCTCGGGAATGGAAACATGCTTGAGCAACTCTTTTTTGGTCGACTCGGACACTACGGTAATATAGCGTACCCGGCGGGACGGCATGGTGAACCAGAAAAACGAGAGCAGCGTTCGTTTGATGCTTGTTGACTGCTCAAGAATTCCCAGGTCGTGAATGGTAAGCACCGTATTTTTTTTATTCAGAAAAAGGGCTGTGTAGTGGATATCTCCCGTAATATGTTGTATGTCCCGGCGGTGGAAAACAACATCGACGGCGTTTGCCAGCCGTTTCCATATCCCACGGCTCTGAAACGGTACGGTATGAAACGTTGCATGTATATCATCGGGCAGGGCGGCCTGAATGGTTGCAAACAGCTCTTCGATGCTGTGGGCGGTCGGGTCGGGAGTGCGGGAGATATATACAACATTCATTTGTTTTCAGCCTGCGGGATGTTTCAGTTTCAGTACGTCGGAAAGCATGTGCCGTAACCGGTTGTGATAGCTGTAGCCGCCGGTGATACACCTGTTTCTGCCGGCCTCTGCAATACGCTTCCGCTCGTCGGGACGGTCGAGGTAATAACGGACTTTTTCCAGCAGTTCTTCAGGTGATCCGAAATACTCTGCTTCTTCGCCTTCCTTGAAAACGGTGACGTTTTCGCGGTTTCGTTCCGCCAGCATAAACACTCCGCAGGCGGGTATTTCATACATACGGGAGTTTTCCGTATCGCGGTTCCACTGTGAATAAAAACACAGTGCTATTTTTGATGCATTCAACACCCGTGTATACTGCGTGCCGTAAAATCCTCCGTCGATAAATGCTTTTTGTATGAGCTTCCAGTTCGCACCTTTTTTCCAGTCCCTGTGGCCTGCTATTGTCAGCGGTATGTTTCCGTTGAGCAGAGCAACCAGATCTGTTTCGCGTTTGGGTTCATAATGCCCGGCAAAAAAA
>JANQGV010000155.1 GCA_028282925.1 Thermodesulfobacteriota bacterium | reverse complement strand
GACGACATCGTGTGTGCCACGGCGGTGATGAACTTCAGCCGTAATGTGGGGCTCACCTGCCATCATGTAACAACCATATCAGACGCCGAGGAGTACCTGCACGATCATCTGCCCCGGATAAAGCTCATTGTGCTGGACAACTTTGTCGGCGTCGACGCCAGCGGTCACAACACAACCGGAAGCCAGTGGCTGATGGAGCTCAGCGAAACATTTCCGCCCAAGGAGCGGTCGTTTTTGGTGACCATGATATCCGGCCACACGGAACTGCTGGGAAAAGCCGCCGATCTGGCCGACCTGGTGCTGCAGAAACCCTGGAACCCGCGACACCTGGCAACGTTTTTAATAGAGCAGGGTATTATTCAACAGAGAGGATAGCTGCATGGAAGAAGAGAAGAAGCTCCCGCTGGTAATTCTGGTTGACGATGAAGAGGCCATTTGCGATATGTTCAAGCAGCGGTTTCGGAAGTGGTACGATATTCGCGCCTTTCAGTCCGGAGAACAGATGCTCCGGGAACTCGATCAACTGCGGCCGAGCCTGTTCGTAGTCGACTGGATTATGCCCGAGATGGACGGTATCACCCTGTGCCGTGAAATCAGAAAGCGGCACCAGTTCGACCCCGTGCCCATTGCCTTTTATACCGGTATCGATCCGAAAATAGAAAATATGGAAATGGCTTTTGAGGCGGGTGCCCAGTCGTTTATCCAGAAAACGCTGCCCACGTCGTTTACCCTGGCGCACCTGAACACCCTGCTCAATAATTACAAGCGTTTGATGTACTATATGCGGCACCGTGAAATCATGCTGTCGGTCTTGAAACATGAAATGGTCAACCTGGCTACCGGGCTTACCACCGGCGTTGAAATCCTTTCGATGCACCCCATGATGCAGGACGATGAGCTGAAGTTCCAGGTGGATTCCATCCTGGATTCCAGCAAAAGCCTGCGGGCTCTTTTCGGCGACCTGAACGAGGTGCTGATAATCGACAAACAGGACGACAAGCGGGCCATGCTGCCCATCTGCCTTGAAGACGTACATGAAGACCTGCAGGAATACCTGGTAACGGTGGGTCGTGAGGTCAGTGTGAATTTCCCCCCGGATACCGAAATAGTGTGCGACCGCCAGGGCCTTGGCCGGGCGCTGTACTACATGGTGCGTTTTGCCGATGCCTATATGCCGCCCGACACCGGTATAACCATTACCGCCGTTCCTGAAGAGCAGGGCACCACCTTCATTGTAACATTACAGGGCGATTACCTCTACCGGCTGCAGACGGCAATTGAACGGGTTGGAGAGTTGCACCAGGTGGCATCCCGCAACGATCTCATGTGCTTGCAGTATATTGAGAATGTGTTGTACTGCCACAACACCACCTTTTCGGTCAACTGTGAGAACGAACAGACCCGGCTGCAGTTTCTTCTGCCCCGCCGGGGAACAATCAGTGCTGATTAGGCCCAAAACAAGCCAAAAATTACGTTGACCACAACGTTATGGCTCATCCGTTTGTTTCCATCCAGAATAGTCTCACTGGAAAATTCCTCATTTACCATAAATGATTGAATGTTCTATTGACAGGTATTTTTAGATGGATATAATTAGATACTGACCAGTCAGTATGTTTCGTCAGGGTAAACAGTATACGTATATAAAATATTTAAACAGTAGTAGGGTAATCGGAGTAACGTAGAAGGAGGGAGTATGTCTGAGAATAACGAAGCCGCAGTAAAAGTCAGAAAATTTGCCGGAATAGAGGTGCCGCCGGAGCTTTCCAAGACGAACTATTTTTTCCTGTTTTTCAATACCTTTATCATCGGGATGTTCATGAGTATCCCGGCCATTATTCAGCCGGCGTTCATGAGTGATGTTATTAATATCAATCAGGACTTTGCCGGATCGGTCAACAGCTTTTTGCAGAACATGAGCCAGATTGCAACGCTTGCCTTTGTGGCCATGATCGGAGCCCTGTCCGATAAAACCGGTCGAAAAATCCTGATTCTGATCGGGTTTGTCATGCTGGCTGTTTCTTTTTACCTGTTCGAGATTTCAAACGGTATTGCCCAGTCAATGGGTATCTCCCCTGATACGGCAGCCACCATCTGTGCCACTCTGAGCTTTATGCCGGGCAAAGCGGCCGAGTTTACTTCATTTGCCCCCGGGCTTCTGGTAGCCTACGTTATGCGTTTTATGGTGGGTATCGGCCTGATTTTGGCGTATCCGCAGTTTATCACCATGGTGGGCGACTACACCACCGACAAAGACCGTGGTAAAGGCATGGCTCTGAACGGTATGGCCATGGGGCTGGCCTCAATCCTGGTGTTCGGCGTGTTCGGCGCGATTATGAAACAGGGCGGTGTTGTTGCGGCCTTCAATGCATCGATCGTGCTGGCCGCTGTGGGTGCCGTGCTGACCGGCATTTTTATGAAAGACCGCATGCCCGAAAAGACGGCTGAAAAGCAGGGGCTCAAAGACGTTATTCCCCTGGTGAAATCCAGCAAAGCCCTGAAGGGGGCGTATATGTGTGCACTTGTTACCCGTGCAGACATCGTGGTGCTGGCTACCTATCTTGTTGCCTGGGGTGTTAAGGCGGGTGCTGCACAGGGAATGGATTCGGGCGCGGCAACAATGAAAGCGCTTGTTCCCATGATTGTCATGGGCGTTGTATCGTTTCTGGCGTTCCCGGTTATCGGGATCATGCTGGATAAAAAAGGGCGCATGTTCACCATCTTGGTTTCGATGGTATTTGCCGGATTGGGAATGATTTTAATAGCAATAGCGCCGACCCCATTCAGCCCGCTGTGCTTTGTTGCGGCAGTGTGTGCCGGTATCGGCATGTCGGGGTCAATTGCCGGAGCCAACACCCTGGCAATCGACGCTTCACCCATTACCATGATGGGCTCCATCATGGGCGGGCTCAATACCATGCAGCCCATCGGCATTTTGTTTTTCCTGGGGTTGGGCGGCTACCTGTTCGACTCCGTTTCCCCCGGCGCGGCTTTCTGGCTGAAAGGCGGGGCCAATATCGTACTGTTCATCTGGCTGTTCATGATCAAAGATGCGGTTACAAAAGAGATTCAGCCTACATTTAATATGGACTGGGAAGCGGCTGCCAAGCAGCAGATGATGAAGGTGCCGGGCGGTGTGCGCCAGGGTGCCATCGAAGGAACCGAAGCCTATGCCCAGGACAAGGGTATGACAACCGTTACGCTGGAGTTGTGCCAGGAACTCAAGAAAATGATGGACGAAGGTTAGCCTCAAAACAAGCGAAGAATTCTGCTGCGGCTTCCGTAATGCCCGAATCTACAGGCTGTACTCCCTGCAGCCTCATCAACGTACAGATGAGTACGCCTCTTCGGCTTTCGGTCCGTGCAGCCTGAATATCCGGGCATTCCAGCACCCTCGCTACGAATCCTCGCTTGATTTGAGGCTGGAAGACTGTATCCAATGATGTTGTTTGATTAACAGAGCAGACATGTACATATCGACACCGCCATTGATGTAATTTATGGCGGTGTTTTTTATGAAGACAAAGGGCATTCGTTGACAAAAAGTATCTGCTGTACTACGCTTCAAGAGTGATGCAAACAACTGGGATGATAATGCATGCATAACCACACTGACAGAAAACAGCAACTCACAGAACTGCTTAACAGTAAGAAAAAGGACCTGCTGGCTGAAATCCGCAAGGCCTTCGGCGAGCGGCTGGAGGAGGATACCCGGCTGGCTTTTGAGACAGCCCGGGACAATCCCGACAAATCGGTAGATGAGATGCTGAAACATGTCAATGCCGCAATAATAGGTAATAAAACCGAAGAATTGGATGCCATAGAAAGCGCCATGCGCAAACTCAATGAAGGTAGCTATGGCGTTTGTGAGGAATGTGAGGAGGAAATACCGTTCAAACGCCTCGAGGCCGTACCGTTTGCACTGTATTGTGTTGATTGCCAGCATGAGATCGACGGACAAAAAAAGCGCACCGAACGGACCGGCCCTGAAAAGCCGCTGCCCCCGACACCGGACGATTATTTGTCCGAAGAAGAATAACCGGTATTACACCGTCTGTTCACTGCCGTTATTTCTTCCCACCTATACCATCGGTACCGAAGGGCATTACTACCCCTCTTTGTAATCGTTTTTATGAAAATTATATTTGACCGCGTTACCCGGTCTTGATATAGGTTACAATACCGTAATGTGTATTAACCTTTTATAATAGCATCTTTTTTATAGCGAAACCGCCGATGACTACCGAGGAGCCCCTGCTGGACATCCGTAACCTGCAAACCCACCTGGTGCTTGAAGAAGGCACCGCAAAGGTGGTGGACGGGGTGAGCATCAGCCTGCACAAGGGGAAAACCCTGGCGCTGGTGGGCGAGTCGGGGTGCGGCAAGACCATGACCGCCTATTCGGTGTTGCGGCTGGTTCCATCGCCGCCCGGCAGGATAGCCGGCGGCAGCATACTGTTTGAGGGCCGTGACCTGCTGGCCCTGCCCGAGAAAAAGATGCAGGACATCCGGGGCAACAAGATCGCCATGGTGTTCCAGGAGCCCCTGACGTCGTTGAACCCGGTATTCAAGGTGGGCGACCAGGTGGCGGAAGTGCTGCGGGTGCACCGGCGTATGAACAAAAAACAGGCGCTGCAACGCACCGTGGAACTGCTGAATGATGTGGGTATCCCGTCGCCTGAAAAGCGCGTGAACGATTATCCGCATCAGATGAGCGGGGGTATGCGGCAGAGGGTTATGATTGCCATGGCACTGGCCTGCGAGCCGCGCCTTATTATTGCCGACGAGCCCACCACCGCCCTTGACGTAACAGTGCAGGCCCAGATAATGGACCTGTTTCAGCATTTGCAGGAAAAGCAGCATATGGCCCTGCTGCTGATCACCCATGACCTTGGTGTTGTTGCCGAAGCAGCCGATACTGTGGCGGTCATGTATGCCGGGCGCATTATGGAATATACGGATGTTCGGACTATTTTCAAAACACCTCTTAATCCCTATACCAAAGGACTTCTGGGGTCGTTGCCGCACTTTGGGAGCGACCGCCTGCAGCCCATACTGGGTGTGGTGCCGTCGGTACTTGATTTTCCCAAAGGGTGCACATTCAGTAACCGTTGCGAACATGTTATGGACACGTGTCTGCACAACGAGCCGGAACTGAAAAATGTAAACGGTGGGGCGCATATGGTGCGCTGCTGGCTGTACTAAGATAATTAATATATATGATAAGATTACGATAGGGCAATGAGTACTCAGGACCTGCTGCGGGTTGAAAATCTGGTAAAGACGTTCCCGGTTTCATCGGGATTCTTTTCACGTTCGGTCGCGCGGCTGACCGCGGTAAACGACGTGAGCTTTACCTTGCAGAAGGGCGAAACCCTGGGCCTGGTCGGTGAATCAGGCTGCGGGAAATCCACCATTGCCCGGTTGGTACTGCGGCTCGACGAGCCCGACAGCGGAACGGTTCACTATAATAACGACAATATTTTCAGCCTGAAGGGCAGTGATAAAAAGGGCTTTCGCCGCAAGGTTCAGATTGTTTTCCAGGACCCGTTTTCATCACTGAATCCGCGTAAAAGGGTAGGGTCGATTATCGGTGAGCCGTTGCTGATCCATAAAAGTCTGCCACGAAAAGATATCCCGGACCGGGTTTTGGAACTGATGGATATGGTGGGTCTCAGGAAAGACCATTATAACCGGTATCCCCACGAGTTCAGCAGCGGGCAGCGGCAGCGCATCGGCATTGCCCGGGCACTGAGCCTTGAGCCGGAACTGATCATAGCCGACGAGCCGGTATCGGCCCTGGATGTTTCGATTCAGGCCCAGACCCTGAATCTGCTGCTTGACTTGCAGAAAGAGATGAACCTGACCTATCTCTTTATTTCCCATGACCTGAGTGTTGTACGGTTTATCAGCTCGCGGGTTGCCGTCATGTACCTGGGTAAAATTGTGGAATTGGCCTCTACCCCGGACCTGTACGCGCATCCCCTGCATCCGTATACCGAGGCGCTGCTGTCGGCCGTGCCGGTGCCGGACCCGACACGGGAAAACCGGCGTATACTGCTGGAAGGCGATCTTCCCACGCCGGTTGCCCTGCCGAAAGGGTGTGTTTTCGCCGGACGATGCCCGATAGTGGATAAAACTATCTGTTTCACGAAGCAGCCGCCCCTTGAAGAGAAGCGGCGCGGTCATTTTGCGGCGTGTTTTCTCAGAAACGGTAATAACTAATGTACTACACTAATTTATATAGCGTCTCACAGGGGAGGATCAGACGACAATGAATAAAACTCCTTTTTTAACCGCAGCCGTATGTGTTGTCGGGGTTGTGCTGATGTGCTGTTGCACATACCGGGTGCTGATGGCCGAAGGGCAGGCCCGGGAACCCCACCTTGTTTTCAAAAAGTCGGTGCTGGTGAAGGAATACAAGGGCGGGCAGGCATACTCCGCCCCGCACACTGTTCGCAAGGGCGATCACCTCTGGAAAATCCTGCGTGAACAATACAATATGTCCAACAAGCGAATCGCCTTTTATTGCCGCATCGCCAAGGCGATCAATCCGCAAATCAAGAATATTGATGTGCTGGAGCCGAAGCAGAACATTCTTGTGCCCTACAAATACGTAAAAGGCTCCCCTGCCGATAATGCTACAAAACCGTTTCCCGAGCATGATGTGGAATACGTTATCAAGGAGGGCCAGCACCTGGGTAAAATTCTGCGCGATAACTACAACCTGCCGGAGTACGTTATCTTCAGTAAACGCACCTTCAGGCTGATAAAGGAAGCCAATCCGGCCATAGAAAATATCAACAACCTAGAGAAAGGGCAGAAGATCATTCTTCCTGCGGCCCTGTTTGATCTTTCGGCCTATACAACCCCGGCTCCGGCAGCGCCCCGGATTGTGAAAACCGCCCCGGCTCCGCCACGGCCTGAGCCGGTCATCACCCCGGCGCAACTGCAAAGAGCGCCGGAAAAAACGGTGCCTGCACCGGTTATCCCCTATGTTGTAACGCCCGAGGAAAAACAGGTCCGTTCGGCCATGTCGATGCTGACACGCTCGTTCGACGGTCTGGACAACCGCACCGGTACCGAGGTACTGCCCATTGAAGGCAGCGGATCGGTTACCATCGATCACAGCAAGTTCCCGGTATATGAATTCCCCTGGGGGAAAAAGATTTTGTTCGACTACGGCAACAAACTGCCCGAAGGGGTGAAAGACGTGATTGCATCGGAGTGGGAAAACGCAGAGGTTGTGGCGGTGCAGGAAAAAGACGATATGAAGTCGATTCTTGATACCGTGCTCGACTCATGCGGTTTTTTCAAGGTTGAAAAGAAGGGCGAGTTCATTACCAAGCGCGACAATATCCAGATCAGCGTTGGCGGCGACTGGATTGTTTTTAAAGACACAATGATGAAGAACGTTTTTGTGGTCAACTTAATCGACGGTAATCGTCGGGAAATGAGCCCGGAACTGAAAGCCTATATATCCGACATGGGGCTTCAGATCGTGGACATCAAGACCGGCGGGGCTCCTGCTGCGAAAAAGGAAGATGCTCCCGGAGAAAAACCGGCCAAAACCGAGTACCAGTCGGTATCATCTGAACCGGCCCTGCTGACGGACCTGATCCTTGAGGCTGCCGGAATTGAATACAAGAAAGGGTACAATACTGAAATATTTCAGAATATGTATAACGGTTTTTCCCTGGAAATCATCGCCGACCGCATGTTTGTCAAGGACGGTGCAACCTACCTGATCGATTTTCACAGCCTGCCCGAAAGGATTGTTCAGATCATTGAAAAGCAGAACTTCAAACTCTTACAAATCACCCCCCAGGACGATATGGCTGAAACAGCACAGAAAGTCCTGGATTTTTGCGCTGTCACCTACAAACCGTCACCGGTTAAATTTACCTTTGATAAGGACGGGGAATCAAATATCAAGCTCACCATACCGGGCGTTCTGGTATCTTCCGATGCGGGTGAGGTGCTTCTCACCAGGGTAGCGCTTGATATGGCAATTGTTACATTTTTGTCTGATAAAAAGATAAAAATTATAAAATATTAAGTAATAATCTTTTAAATAGTTGTTTGTTCTGTATAAATTAGTTACGTTTATAGTGTGTCAAAGTATTTTAATCAAAAAATTATGGTGAATGTAATCTAAAGTTACAAAAAATTTCAAAGTTTAGCAAAAAAAGCTGTAAAGTTTCTTTTCTCCTCTTCCGATATCTTATTTGTCTCGCTAGTGATTAAATGAATAAGGAAGGAGAAATGACATGTCCGATGAAATAATGGACATCAGAAGCGCAGCCAAATACTTGCAGATTAAGGAGAGGACCCTGTATCGTCTTGTTGGAGAGGGCGAGATTCCAGGTATTAAAGTAGGCGGACAATGGAGATTCAGCAGAAAGTGTCTTGAAGAGATGTTTCTGAAAGAATCCAGCAAGAAAGAGCATGTTGATGCATTTTAACGATTTATATAGTAATAACTACCTATCATCATAGCAGAGTGTATTAACAAATCAGCCTAACAACAGCCTGCCAACTCTTTATTCACCATGACACATCACATATCGGAATCCTGAAATCCTAACGGTATCGGACCGCAAACGCAACCGTTCAGGAACGCGTGGATACCGTGCTCCTGTCGGGAGCATAAGGCGCTAACATTTCGGCATTAGTCGGGTAATGTGAATTACTTAGCAGGCTAAAGATTTCACTTGACATTACAATTAAGTTTGATTAATCTTAAAATTTCTTGGAAGAGTAAATTAGATAAAATACATAATTACCGACCGTATGAGAAAGGGTAACACAGTACGAACGCGGTTTTAAAAAGGAGTAATCCTGTAGGGTAACACATATGGATACCGGTCCGGGAGAAAACCGAGAGGGAGTATTCCGGTGAGCTGCAAATAACGCGTACGATATAGTCGTTCGGTTGTTTCATGTGAGGCCGGAAGCAGTCAGGACGACAGCAACTCATCATCCGTACCGCAAAGAACTATCTATCCATATACACAATCACGACGTACGACCGGAAGATGGTGATGGCAGCGGGCAGAATCCGCATACAAAACAAACTACCACCCGGTTACCATACGTGATGAAATCAAAACGCCAATAACCAATAACTAAATTAAAACAGGTGGAGAGTGAATATGAGTACAGCAGCAACAACAGTAAACAGTATTGTTGAGGCCCTCGCCGGAGTAGTGGGAAGCGAGAATGTCAGTACCGACATTGAAACCCTGAAAAAATACTCCAGTGACACCAGCCTTATGCCCGCCCGTATGCCTGACGTTGTCGTCAGAGTATTAACTCGCGAAGAAGTTATGGGTGTTCTGAAGTACGCAAACGAGAACAGCATTCCGGTTGTTCCCCGCAGTTCCGGTACCGGTACCTACGGAACCGGTATCCCCGAGCAGGGTGGAATTATTCTTGACCTGTCCGGAATGAAACGTATTCCCCGTGTCGACACCCGCAACCGCTGGGCACTGTTTGAAGCCGGTGTTACCTTCGGCGAACTGCAGGAAGAGCTTGATAAACACGGCATGCAGTCCCTGAACACATTGCTGCCGCGCAAAGACAAATCCGTTATGACCAGCGTGCTGGAGCGCGAACCGGTTCTGACCACCAAGACCGAATGCGACGAGCCGTTCCGCACCATGGAATGTGTATGGGGAACCGGTGAGTTGATGCGTACCGGCGCCATGTCGATCGACGCCATGCCGGCTGAAGAAATGCCCGACAAAACAAAATCCGACCTGTGCAGTATCGGCGGTCCCGGTATCGACTGGTGGCGCCTGCTGACCGGCTGCCAGGGTACCTTCTGCGTGGGCACCATCATGAACGTTAAGATTTTCCACAAACCGCTGCAGCAGAAGCTGGTTTTCCTGCCGTTTGAAAATCTGGAAGATGCAGTTCGCCCGTACTACATGCTGATGCACCGTGAAATCGGTCATGAATGTTTTCTGCTGAACGGATATGACATCGCTTCAATCCTGGCCGATGACGACAGCGAGATTCCGGCCCTGACTGCCAAACTGCCCAAGTATGCAATTGTCGTCAACCTGTGGGGCGGTCAGTTCTTCCCTGAAGATCGCCTGGCCTATGAAGAGAATGCAGTGAATGATATCGCCAACCAGCTGAGCTTCCCGGTTACCGAGGGTTTCGAAGCAATTCAGGACGCAAATGTACAACTACAGAATATGCTGAACGGACCCTGGGAAGGTGATGTATACTGGAAAGACCGTCAGAAGGGCGGATGCCTTGAGATGGTTTTCCATAGCGGCCTTGATAAAATCCCCGGGCACTGGGAACTGTTCAAGAGCATTGCCGGAGAGTTCGGTATCGATTCCCGTGACCTCGGCCTGTATGTTCAGCCGCGCCAGCGTGCACGCGTATGCCATGTTGAATTCCACATCCCCTGTGATCCCGAAAACGCAGCAGAGGTTGCCAATGTTAAAGCATTCCAGCGCAAGGCTTTCGAGTCCCTGCTGAATGCAGGCGCATTGTTCTATCGCCCTTACTACGACTGGGCCGATGCAATCTATGCCCGTAGCGGGTACACTTTTGAAACCATTAAAAAGCTGAAAAAGATTATTGATCCGAACGGAACTCTGAACCCGGGCAAAATCGGATTATAAAACAACAGAGGAATACAGCAGCACCAGTTGAGCTGTTATTACATACGAACAAGGAGGAAACATGGCTTACTCAGAATTAGTATTAAAAGCTTTTAAAGATATAGTTGGCGAGGAGAACGCAACCGACGATCAAGTGCTCTGCCAGGCATACTCACGTGTGCAGTGGACCGCTGACGGCTGTGTTCAGAGAAACCAGATCGGAACCAAGATGCGCCCGGCATGTGTTGTGCTCCCGAGAACGACCGAAGAGGTGCAGTCAATCATTAAACTGTGTAACCGGTATCAGACCCGTTTTATCCCCCGCGGTTCCGGTATGATCAACAGTGCCTTCCCCAATGATAACGGCACTGTTGTGATCGATCCCAAGAGGATGGACAAGATCCTGAAGGTCGACAAGGACAATATGTATATGGTTATCGAGCCGTATGTCAACTTCGCCGCCGTACAGGCCGAAGCAATGAAGGTCGGCTGTACTATGCCTTCTCCGCCGGCCGGTTCCCAGGTATCCGCCCTGGCCAACATC
>JANQGV010000139.1 GCA_028282925.1 Thermodesulfobacteriota bacterium | reverse complement strand
GTTTTACAACAGAAAACATATTTGTTTTTTCGGTGATTTTAATACTTCTGAGATGTATGATGGCGCACAGTTCATAATAAAAAAAGTTGCACCACATTTGCTCTCAATGAAACCGACGATTGAATTTCATTTCTTGGGTCGGGGAAGCAGTATCATCTTAAAAAGCAACTCTTTGCCCTGGGTAAAAACGTTTCCCGAGCCGAAAAACTTGTCAGAAACGCTGGTGCAGTATAAGCTCATCGTCTTCCCTTTCAAACACAAATGCAAAGACAGCATGCATTTTTTAAATGCCGCCAGCCTGGGAATTCCAATAGTCACTACATCTTTGGGATGTGCAGGCTTACCGGTTTCAGACGGTAAAGAATGTTTTATTGCAGATGCTGGATTAACCTTTGCTGAAAAATGTCATCAGTGCCTCATTGACCCCCCCACGTGGGGCAATTTCAGCAGCCAATTGCTGCTCTTTTCAGAACTACAAAAAACGTTCCATAGTAAATGCAGCACATCTTCAACCCTTGATAAAAACAATATACCTGCCGCAAAGAAATTGAGCATTGTCGAAATCCAGACGGGTTTTCCTGCACTTTCTGCTACTTTTATCTTAGACCAGATAACAGGTTTGATCGATCACGATTTCACCGTTGAAAACTGGGCAACATATGACCCCAAAGAAAATTCGGCACATCCCGATGTTCATAAATATTCATTACTGGATAAAACTAAATACATAAATCTTCCTAAACATATAAGCTTATCTGATTGTCAAGCATGGTTTACAGCATTTCTGCATAACAATAGCATAGAAAACATTGCCTCCATCGATGCATTTCATGTTCACTATGGTTCAACATTTAATGCTCTCAAACCGTTGTTTCAACAATATCCTGATAAATATGTTCTGGTTTCCTTTCACGGCCATGACGCCTCACGCTATTTTCAAAAAAACGGTGGTTCTTGTTACGAATACCTTTTCAAGCGTGCCAATCAAATAACCACTCCCAGCTACGCGATGAAGGATACTTTGATTGCCCATGGTTGCCCTCCTGAAAAAATAAGCGTACACCGATATGGAGTAAACTTAAATAAATTTGCACCTCATTCACAAGAAAAAAAAACAAAAAGCCTGACTCTTTTAACAGTAGCTAGACTAGTTGAAAAAAAAGGCATAGAGCATGCTTTACACGCATTATCAAAAATACAGACAACCAAACATCTCCGCTATCGCATCTTGGGAGCAGGTCCTCTTGAACAAGAACTACAACATCTTACAAAAAAATTAAGTCTTAACAATACGGTTGAATTTCTCGGTCCGGCAAACAAGGAACGAGTTATTAAAGAAATGTCTCAGGCGGATATTTTTATACTGACGAGCATCACGGCTTTGGATGGGGACCAGGAAGGAATTCCAGTTTCTTTAATAGAAGCTCACGCGATGGGATTACCGGTAATCAGTTCTTACCATGCCGGCATCCCTGAATTGGTCATACACAACACAACCGGCTTGCTTTCCCCTGAAAAAGACGTCGACTCTATTAAAATCAATCTTGAAACTTTGATCAACAATGAAAAAACTCGAGCCAGCTTCGCTCACAAGGCACGCCAACACGTCGAAAGGGAATTCAACATCAACACCCTCAACAATACCCTATCGCAGATATTTCTTGATGGCATTGAAAAGTACACTTATCCAAAAGCGAATATAACTCCAACAGGCCCCTTGAGCTCATTGCACGAAAACAAGGGCTACGAGGATTTATATTCCGCACTGTCTGATAAAGGTTGGTCTCAAAAGAAGCTTATATATGAGCCTGTTTTTGAAAGCATCAATTACCTATGCGAGAATACCACCCCTGCTGTTTCTGTTATAATTGTTGCAACAAAAGCGACAAAAGATGGGCTTATTACCCTTCAGGAATTATTTAAGCAGCGCTGTGAAAACTACGAACTGATATTTGTAAATAACGGAGCACAGGAAAGTGCTTTTGCTGATTACACACCCTATATAAACACATTAATTCGATTGAACAAAAACACAGGGGCTTATCTTTCAAGAAATATTGGGGCATTATTTGCTAAAGCGCCAATTCTTTTATTTCTAGATGACGATGCAACCCCTACCTTAAATATTATTCATTCCTTCCTGACAGCATTTAACGAGTATGATATTATAGCTGTACGGGGAGCGGTATTGCCGAAAACCGAATCACCGCTAAATTCCTTGGCAAAACACTACTATCTTGGGGACAAACCCTTCCCAATATATGCCGACATAGAGGGAAATACTGCATACAGAGCAGACATGTTTTACAAAGTCGGGGGATGGGACGACGAAATAATCTTTGGTGGCGGGGGCGTAGACCTTTCACGGAGATTATGTTACACAGAGCCGGATATGCGCAAGCAAATATATTCACCTGATCCGATCATTTATCATGACTTCGCAATCGACACAAAAAATTTACAAACTAAAAAAGAAAAACAAACTAAATCACATACTCGTCTCAGGAAAAAACACACTGACTACGATCAATTTCTTCAAAGCTGGAAACGCTTTCGCAACCGGGAAGACCTGCTTATTAAAAAGCAACACAGTAAAATACAATTTCCAAAACCAACTATTTCCGTATGCATACCGACATATAATCGAGCCGCATATCTGCCGGAAGCACTAAAAAGTATACTTTCCCAAACTAATCAAGATTGCGAAGTTGTTATCGTGGATGACGGCTCCACTGACAACACTTCAAAAATTGTTAAGCCGTTTTTATCGAAACAGGTCCACTACATTCAAAAAGATCATACCGGCGCTCCAGATACACGTAATTGGGCTATTGATAAGGCACGGGGAAACTATATACTTTGGATGGACAGTGACGATCTGCTAATGCCTGATGTCATTAAGTCTTATTTCGATGCTATACAAAAATGGCCTGATGCAGATGTTTTATATGGTGATTTAAAAGTATTCGGTGACGTTGAAAAAGCACCAAAAACTGATTTTCGATATGAGGATTATTACAAACGAAATGATTACCTATTAAGATGCCTTGTGACCCGCAATCGTATACCAAACGGAGGATCTCTTTTAAAAAAATCACTATTTGACAAAATTGGTTTCTACAATACCCTTTTCAAGCGAGCTCATGATTATGAATTCTGGACACGGGCTATTAGAACTGCAACATTCAAACATATAGGTCGGCATACACTGATGTGGAGATGGCATAATCAGAACATTTCCACATTCAACGTCAAAATGGATCACTCCTATGAATCTAAAATACTCCAAAAATTCTTACAGGACTACCGCATTGAACAACTTTTTCCACAATTTAATTGGCAAAGCAAAAACAGACCTACATCACAGTTTCTTGCATACCTTGAAATCGCCAAAGCCTTTGCACATTGGTGCACTAAAGATAATGCACTGGATTACTACCTCAAAGCCTTTCAAAACATCAACCCGACCGTAGCAGACAGTCTAAAAACGGAACAAAACCCCTGGCCATTGATTAGCGATACTTTAAAGCAACTTTTTCACGACATGCCGGATGCCTACGCTGATCACCGGAGCCAAATAGACCGTATGCTGCAAAACTCTACCGCCGTTACCCACGTTGCTCACCACACTAATGAAACACCCTTGCGCCGTCCGTCAACACTCCGCATTCTCTTTATTTGTCATGATTTTCCTCCATACCGTTATGCCGGCGTTCAAAACTACGCTCTTGATCTGGCTAAAGCCATAAATAAAACGGGTATTGCAGAAGTTGATATCTTGCACCCGATTTTCAGAGAAAGATATGAAGACTATGGAATTATTTCATCAACTTTTGAAAATCTCAGAGTTTTCAAGTTAACAAAAGAAACATCTAATGCTCTGGAGTCGAATGGCGTGTGGCATGAAGGAGTATCCCGTGTATTCGACCTTTTTTTACGAAAACAAAAATACGATGTTATTCATGTGCACAGCCTTGGGCAGTTATCTGCAGCGCCGGTTGAAATTGCAAAAAAACATAATGTCCCGCTGATTATGACATTGCATGATGCATGGTTTTTATGCTTTTACTGGTTTCTAATAACTCCTCAACAAAACATATGCAGCGGCCCTGAGTCGGTTACTAAATGCACAAAATGTTTCATGGAAAACAATCAATTCAACAATCCGCCTGCAAACCTGCATGAAAGCATTTACAGTGCTGTAGAGTATCGTAAGGACTATTTAACCAAAACGCTAAAAAAATTCAATAAAGTTAACGCAGTCTGTAATTATATAAAGAACAAATACCTTGAATACGGTTTTACGGATATTGAAACAGTTAGCCTGGGCATGAACAGGGTCAGTCCGTTACCGCGAAAAACCAGTTTCACGATAACATTTGGATTTATCGGACAAATACTAAGGCACAAAGGAGTCCATCTTCTCATTGATGCATTCAAGCAACTAACTAATCAATCTGTCGAACTTAAAATATACGGTAAATCTTTTGACACACAATACTTAAATGCTATTTTGGGGATGATTCAGACCGACGGTAGAATAACGTATTGCGGTGAATACACCCCTCCCCAACTGCCTGAAATCCTTTCAGGCGTGGATATCACCGTCTTTCCATCGCTTATTGAAAGCTATCCGGTTGTCATACTTGAGTCCCTCATGAACAAGGTCCCTGTTATAGCCAGCCGGACCGGAGGCATACCTGAATTTATACACAATAATGCAAACGGGCTCCTGTTTGAAAATGGCAATGTTTTAGATTTAAAAAACAATCTGGAATATATTATAAATAATCCGGAATATATCGACCAACTTCGCAACAATATCACTCCATTAAAAGAAATCGCAGAAGATGCCCGGCATTATATCAAACAGTATACTACGCTGATACAGGATAACAATGAAGCATCCATATCCCCTTCAACAAAAAAAACAAAATTCCTTTTTTACTTTTTTAAAAACGTTCACATTCCGATCCTGATACCGATTTACAAAAAACTGAAAGCGCTGCATCCCGAAGCAGAAATTGCCTTCGGCTATATGCAGTATGCACCCCAGATGCGAGCGGGTTTCACAAAAGACGAACTAAGTATTCTTCAGTCATATGGTGAAAAAATGTATGCCGTGCCTCAGAAATTCAGACCAGATATCACCTTCATTGCCGATTCGGTGTATCAATGGACGCAAGGGTGCGGGAAACTGGTACATGTTGGCCACGGCGTGCTTTCCAAAGGGCAATACTATACCGATACGGCAATAGCACGACGTGAAGAACTGGCCGATCTGGTGTGTGTTTCCGGAAGCTTTCATGCCGATATCATGCATAAAATTATTTCGAAGCCGGTTGTTGCAACCGGCATGGCCAAGCTTGATGCTGTGTTTGCCGGAAGGATTGCTGCTGCAACAGTAAAACGTCAATACGGTCTTCCTGATAGTGGATACCGTTATATCCTGTATGCTCCCACCTTCAATGATGAACTATCGTGTAATCCCCATATAGGTAGTCGAATTAATGAAGTGCTGCCGGATGAAAAAACCCTGCTTATTATAAAGCTGCACGGATCCACAAGGCAGGAATACAAACAGATGTACCGCAAACTCGTTGAACAGGATCAACGCATTATCTATGCCGACGAGTTGGACATTACGCCCTTTTTGGCACTGGCCGATGTGATGATATCCGATGTATCATCCGCTATGATGGAGTTTGCCGCACTTGATAAACCTGTAGTCCTCTACAATAATCCCAACCGGGAGACCTATCAAAACTACAACCCCAATGACATTGAATTCAAGTGGCGTGACATCGGCCTTCAGGTCAACAACCTTGAAGGGATGAAAGCAGCGGTTCAACAAAGCTTTTCTAAACCTGCTGAATTTTCCTACATACGAAAAAAATATTCGGATCAGCTTTTTGCAAACAAATATGATGGTCGGGCGGCAGAGCGGATTATTGAACAAGCCCTTTCTCTCGTTGATCAGAATACAGACATCAAGGGTGTAGCCTGATAATATCAACGTATTAAACACCTCAACAATCACAAAACATGCTGGCGGAAAACATAAATCGACTGGGAGAAGAGGCTTTATCCTGCGGGGACATGCAATAGGCCGGGGAGGCTTTTAAAAAAGCCGTCGAGTTACAGCCTGACTATGCAATCGCCCATAACAACTTGGGAATCTACTATTGGAATGTCGGCGAAATTATTAAATCGCTCAGGCATATCCATGAGGCACTGCTGCTAAAACCTACACATCCGTTAATAAACTCAAACCATAAAGACATACTACATAAATGCAACCAGCTTCAGCAAAACGATAAGGACAAACAGTTTGAAATAATTTGTGGAGTTGAGGAAGCAACAGACAAACATATTACCCGTTTTCATGCAAATCTGTGGTCTCCTGACGGCCACCAATACGTTACCCGGCGCTGGAAAGCCTACAACGCATGGGTAAAAGAGAGTCCTGTCCATAGTGCGCATCAAAAAAACGAAGGGCTTTCTACGGAAGAACACGACAAGGGCTTTGCCTATATCCCCTGTCCCTTGTGCGGTGATGATTTCTATCGAACGTTTTATCATGATACCTTCAGCAAATACCCTGTAGCGCAATGCAGCACCTGCGGCTTTTTATACCGCAACCCGTCCTATACCCCCCGCCTGGTTGAAACCGTCTACAACAATCATTACCTGCATTTTTTAAGCGGAAAGTATTCCAGAAACAGAATGAATATCTACAAAAACAATCTGGAAAATGTTGGTTTTCAGAAGATTACAGCCACCTTTCCCCGCCGCCGGTTGCTGGATATCGGCTGCGGCCATGGTCTCTTTCTTACGCAAGCCCGCGAACAGGGGTGGGAACCTTTTGGTCTTGATATGGCGCCGGATTGTATCCACTATGCTCAAAAGCACTTCAACCTGCACAATACATCGGCCGGAAACCTGGAGGATGATTCTTTTGAACCGGGCTTTTTTGATGCTGTAACACTGTGGTCGGTAGCCGCGCACCTTGAAAACCCAAGGCATATGTTTAATAAAATCCACCGTGTTTTACGGCCGGGTGGGATATTGTTGATTTTCACAGTTGATGCCGACAGTTTCACTCACCACCTAAACCTTTCGCGCTGGGGCGGATTCCAGGGAAATCATCTTATCTTTTTTACGCCTGATGCCCTTCGCGCAGCACTTCAGAAAACCGGTTTTTCTGACTTTACCGTAAAATATGACAATGGATATCTCGACAAATTAATCGCTACCGAAAAATTAAATACAGAATCTGAATCGTACTTCAACCATCTTTCACAGGAATACAACCTTGGTTCCATGATGACAATCACTGCGATTAAAAAACAAGCCATCGAATAGATAACATCTGACAAACGTAAAATAAAAAGGCCCTTAGCACACTAAGGCCTTTTTTATTGTCTCAAATAGTTGTTTGCATTACATAGCATCTATACTATATATACATGTACGATAACGTAAAATAATTTTCGCTTTTTTTGAGAAGGATGGCAGTGTCCTTCTGTGGTATCAATAAGGTCGCCAAAACCAAAAATGAACCACAAAGAAAGGAACACTGCCATGACAGAGACTGTATCATCAGCAAAAGGGAAAATCATCCAAATAAATGAAGGCCTTATAGAAAATCATCTGGGTGAGATGGTGCGAAGCACCGTGGAAGAGACCTTGAATAATATGCTCAACGAGGAAGCAAATCGATTGTGCAACGCAGAGAAATACCAGCGCAGCCAGTCCCGCACAGAT
>JANQGV010000126.1 GCA_028282925.1 Thermodesulfobacteriota bacterium | reverse complement strand
ACCATTACCCGGCCCAACCTCTCGGGACAACTTGAGGAGGCCGCACAGCACTATGAGGCGGTGGTTGTTGCCGGTGGCGACGGCAGCATTTCCCGGGTGGTGGATGTGGTTGCCGGGATGAAGAGAAAGCCTAAAATCGGTCTCATACCGGCCGGTACCGGAAACGACCTTGCCCGCTCCCTGGGGATCTGGCCGGTGTACCGGAAAGGGGGGGTGGCCGGACTGCTGCGGATGATTTTGCGGGGCCGGACTGCTGCTGTTGATGTGATGCAGCTGAACGGCAATACCCTTTTTGCAAATTATTTCGGCATGGGGATCGACGCCAGGATTGCGCAGGATTTTGACGAGGTGCGAAAACGCCCGTTTTACCAAACCCTGTGCTCCTACGGCCTCGGTAAGGTGCTGTACGGGTTCCTGGGGTTACGCGCGCTGACACACCGCATCAGGTCTCCCATCACGTTGCGCTACAAAAGCCGCCGGTGGGGTGAGATGGAAGTGGTGCTGCCGGGCAATATCTGTCAGGTGCTGGTTACCGGCGTCAAGACCTATGCCGGGGGTATGGTGCTTTCTTCGCGCAACAGTATGAACGACGGACGGTTCGAAGTAACGGTGATACCTGGAGTGCGGCAGTGGTTTACCATGCACATGAGTAGGGTTTTTAGGAAACCTTTTGATGTTTTTTATCCTGACCTGGTTCATTTTCAGACCGATAGCCTTGAAATGCGGTTTGAAGGTGCGGCGTGCTGCCAGGTTGACGGCGAGGTGTATGCGCCCCAGGACGGTTCGGAGCACTGTATTGCCATAAAAGTGTATAACCGGGTGGAAATGCTTGTGCCCTGAGGCCCGGAGAAGTGTTTTGATTTGAGAGAGCAGGGTAGTTTTGATATTGTTGTAGTGTGCAGGAGTCGGTAATTGGATATTTCATTTGTCATCGTAAACTGGAACACCCGGAAATTACTGCTTGACTGCCTGGCTTCCATTCCGGAAGCTGTTGCCGGATTCAGCCATGAAATTATTGTTGTGGACAACGGCTCAGCGGACGGCAGCCCCGAAGCGGTGCGGAAACAATTCCCTGAGGTGCGGCTCATTGAAAATACTGATAACAAAGGGTTTGCCCGGGCCAACAATCAGGCCCTGGTTATTGCCCGGGGCCGTTACCTTTTGCTTCTCAACAGCGACACGGTGCTGCGCCCGGACACCATCAGCGGCCTGGTAGCGTTTCTGGACGCGGAGCCCTCGGCGGCCATGGCGGGACCGCGCATGGTGGGCGGCGACGGCACCGTGCAGAACAGCTACGACAATTTCCCATCGCTTGCAACCGAGCTGCTCAACAAGAGCCTGCTGCGAAAGCTGTTTCCCAAAAAGTATTCCGGCAAGGCCGCAACGGCCGGCGATCCCTTTGAAGTGGATTCCCTGATCGGGGCCTGTATCGTCGTGCGGGCCACGGCCCTGCAGGAGGTGGGCATGTTCGACGAGGACTACTTTTTCTTCCTGGAAGAAACGGACTGGTGCCTGCGGATGCGTAAAGCCGGATGGAAGGTTTTTCATGTGCCCCGGGTCGATATCGTGCATCTGCAGGGACAAAGCAAGCGGCAGCGGCCGGCATCCGCCTGGATCGAATATTATCGCTCCCTGTATCTTTTTTTCAAAAAAAACCGGTCGGCTGCTTCATACCTATTCCTGCGGGTGTGCCGCTTTCTCAAGCTTGTGGTCAACCTGGTGCTGACTGTTGCCGGGTTGGTTCTGACCCTGGGCGGTAAACGAAGATACCGGGAAAAAACGCCGGTGTATGCCCATTTGGTCTGGTGGCATATCAGGCTCTGTCCGCTCTCCATGGGGTTGCGCGATCATCGTAAACGGTAGCCGATATGAAAATAGCCCTTGTTCGCAAAGAATATCTCGATACCCACGGCGGAGCGGAGCGCTATGCCGTGGGCCTGGCGCGGGGGCTTGCAACACGGGGGCATGAGGTGCATGTGCTGGCGGGTACGTATCAACCCGAAACGACGCCCGGTATAACCCTGCACCGGATTCCCTTCAGCAGGCGCCCCTCGGCCCTGAAGAATATTTCCTTTCAGCGGAATGTTTTCCGGTTTCAGCAGGAGCACCGTTTTGATATTGTTAACGGGCTTTCGCAGATTTTCCCCCAGGATGTGTACCGGCTGGGCGACGGACTGCATCTGCACTGGCTGCGGGTTCAAACCCCCAACCCCCGCAAGCGGTTTTTTAAATATTTCAGCCCGCGGCACATGGTGATTTTGCAGATCGAGCGCCGGATTTTCAAGGACGGCAACCTGCGCCGCGTCATTGCCAACTCGCAGATGTGCAAGAACCAGCTTATGCAGTATTACGGTGTCGCAGAGGAAATGATTACCGTGGTGCGTAACGGCGTCGACCAGGAGCGGTTCAACCGCAAAAACGTCTGTTCGCAGCGGGGGACGCAGCGCAGGCGCTTCGGATTTGATGAGGCCGACACGGTGCTTTTGTTCGTGGGACACAATTATAAACGCAAAGGCCTGCAGTTTGTGCTGCAGTGCGCGGCCGGGCTTAAGCAGCAGGGCCACAGGGTTAAAGTCCTGGTGGTCGGCAGGGGTGACCAGTCCCCTTTTATGAAACTTGCAGTCCGGCTGAACATCGCCGGTGATGTGGTGTTTGCCGGACCGGTGGAGAATATAACGGAAGCCTATGCAGCGGCCGACCTGCTGGTGCATCCGGCCCTGTATGATCCGTTTTCAAATGTCTGCCTAGAAGCCATGGCCTGCGGCCTGCCGGTGGTGACGACCAGATTGAACGGGGCATCGGAGGTGGTGGAGCCCGGGGCCGGGGGCATTGTTGTCGACTATCCCTGGGAGGTGTCGACAATGGTGGAAGGAATTGCAGGGATGCTGGGAAGCGACAGGCAGAGCCTGCAGGAAGCAGGCCTGAAAGCTTCCGGGGCGGCTGCCGGCTGCACCCTTGAAAACAATATCGATGCGACGGTTGCCGTGTACCGGGCCGTGCTCAGGGAGAAGGGGGCAACGGCATGAGCGACCGCGAACTTTCCGTCGACCGCAGTATCAGCGGCATGGTGTATACCCGTGCTTTTGAAGCACTGTTGCGGCAGAACAGCCTGTTCGACTTCGACCGGGTGATGCAGATTGAAAACTGCGAAGTCATCAAGCATGCCGTGCCCGAACGCAGCACGGTCCGGGTCCGGCTGAAACAGAGCGATGAGCCGGTGATGTTCTATCTGAAGCGGCACTACGTCATGCCTCTGTTGAAGTTCCTGGGCCAGGTGCTGAAGTGCGCGCGGCCCAAGACCGCCTTCGACGAGTTTAAAAATATTACTGCGTTTCACCGGGCGGGTATCCCCACCATGGTGCCGGTTGCGGCCGGTATCCGGCGGCGGGGGCTGCTGCGTACTGAATCCTTTCTGGTGACAAAGGCCCTTGAAGGGTGTACGCGCCTTGACCATTTGTTTGCGGAAGACCGGCCGGAGTCCATTGATGTCAAGCAGGATGTTATCTACCAGGCGGCATTCCTGGTGAGCAAAATGCACGCGGCCGGGTTTAATCACCGCGACCTGTATCTGTGTCATATCCTGCGTGATCGCCTGGGCAGGCTTTATTTCGTTGATCTGCACCGGGTAGACCGGCGCCGCGCCGTGCCTGAGCGCTGGCGGGTCAAGGATGTTGCCGCCCTGCACTATTCCGCCCCTGAAGCCGTATTCAGCCGGACGGACAGAATACGATTTTTGAAAGCGTACCTGGGGGTGGAACGGCTTTCGCGTAAAGACAAGCAGTTTGCCCTGAAGGTGCTGAAAAAAAGTGAAAAAATGGTGCACCATAACAGAAAACGACGGAAGTGCACCTGAATACCGGCATTTATTTATGGACGAAACCGTTTCGGTTAAGTATGATGATGAGAATATTTTAGATACTATATTTATCGTAGAGGAGAATATGCGAGATACGTTTTTGGTTTTCGGCAGCCCCCTGATTGAGGAAGAAGAGATTCAGGAAATGGTTGAGTGCCTTCGTTCGGGCTGGATTTCTACCGGGCCGCGGGTGGGAACATTTCAGGATATGTTTGCCGGGTATATCGGGTCCCGATATGCCCTGGCGTTGAATTCATGCACGGCCGGGCTGCATCTTTCGATGATTGCGGCCGACCTGCAGCCGGGGGATGAGGTCATAACAACGCCCATGACCTTTGCCGCAACGGCCAATGCCATTATTCACACGGGGGCGAAGCCGGTGTTTGTGGACATCGAAATGCCGGCGATGACCATCGATCCGGAAAAAATAGAGGCAAAGATAACCGAAAAGACCAGGGCCATTATACCGGTGCACCTGTATGGGCGACCGTGCAATATGGACGCCATTACCGCCATTGCTGATAAACATAATCTGTTGGTTATTGAAGATGCCGCCCATGCGATTGAGGCCGAGTATAAAGGGCGGAAAATCGGCACGATCGGCGACATTACGGTGTTCAGCTTTTATGTCACCAAGAACCTGGTGACCGGTGAGGGCGGCATGATCACCACGAACAATGAAGAGTATGCGGCCAAGGTTGAAACATACGGTCTGCACGGTATGAGCCGGGGGGCCTGGAAGCGTTATTCCGACGACGGGTTCAAACATTACCAGGTTGTATTTCCCGGGTTCAAATATAATATGATGGACATGCAGGCCGCGCTGGGAATACACCAGCTCAAGCGCATAGACCAGTGCCTGAAACGGCGCGAAGAAGTCTGGCAGCGCTACGATGAGGCGTTTGCACAGTTGCCCGTTGACCTGCCGCCTGCCCCGGAAGAGAACACTAAACATGCCCGGCACCTGTATACGCCCCTGGTGCGGCTTGAAGATCTGAAGGCCGACCGCGATACGATTCAGCAGGCCCTACACGAGGAGAACATCGGCACCGGTATTCACTATATATCACTGCATCTGCATCCGTATTACCGCGACGCCTACGGATATCAACCCGAAGATTTCCCCAATGCCCTGCACGTTTCCCGGCGCACGCTCTCTTTGCCGCTTTCCGCCAGCCTTTCGGACCAGGATGTGCAGGATGTTATTGATTCATTTACGCGGACCCTTGACAGGTACGGCACATAAATATGCCCGGCAGCAACATTCTATGGTCTGTTGACCGCCGCTATGCCCGGCAATTCACCGGCGAAGTGCTTGACGCCGTAATCGACCGGAGCATAGTTGACGGCGAGACGGTGGTGCGGGAGGTGCACACCCGCCAGGTCAGTCGCATGCACCTTTCCCGGCCCGACCTGCCCGATATCTATGTCAAGGCCTATCACATCCCTCCCCGGAAACTCTACCGCTCACTTGTTGTACCCTACGGTATAAAAGAGTGGCGGGTTGCCCAGGCCCTGCAAAAGAAGGGAATCAGAACCTGCCCGCCGGTAGCCCTCGGTATCGAAAAGCGGGGGGGGCTGTATTGCCGGGTGTACTTTATAACCGAAGCGGTACCGGACAGCATGACCCTGAAAGAGTACATCGATGCCTATGGTGTGCACGGTGAGCAGGGTCGCTTTGCCGGGAACGCGAGCCTCGTAGACCTGTTTGCCGACTTTGTTGCAGAGGTACGGCGGGTGGGTATTCTGCACAGCGATTTCCACTGGGGCAACGTGCTGATAACGGTCCCCGAGGAGGGTCGCCTCGATTTTTATCTGATCGATTTGCACAATGTGCTGCTCAAACCGATCCTTTCCGAGCGTGACAACTATTCCAACCTGGCGTTGCTGAATGCTTCTTTCCAGGACAAGATCCCCATTCGCGATCAGCTCAGGTTTATGCAGGCCTACTACCGTGATTATGTGCACGGGCGCAGGCATGCCCGGGACCGGGTGAAAGACGATACCAACCGCCTGCTCCGCCGAAAGTGGAAGAAACACGATAAACGCTGTCTGCAGGAAAACAAGTACTTCGAGCGGGTGGCACGTAGCGGCCTGCGGGGGTTCGCCCGCAGGGACGAAGCTCTTAAAAGTGTGCTGCAACGGCTTGAAAATCCGGAAGGACTGTTCAACGACCCGAAGGTGCGAATTATCAAGGATTCCCGGACTACCTCGTCCGTGGCCGTAACGGATGGTGTTCCGGTCCCGGGGCTCTATGTGAAACGCTATAATGTGAAGGGTGCCTGGTACATGGTTAAAAACCTGCTGCGTGCCTCGCGGGCAAAGCGGGTATGGCAAACTGCCAACAGTATGCGGGAACGCGACATTGCAACCCCCCTGCCGTTGCTGTATCTTGAGCGGCGTAGTCTGGGACTGTTGCAAAAATGCTATGTTGTAACAGAACTGGTGGAGGGGGCCGTAACCCTTGATGCCTATATAGCCGGTGACTTTCAAGATCTCGGCCGGGAACGGAAAAGGGCGTTTGTGCGCATGATAGCCCTGCAGGTGCAGAAACTGCACCAGCGGGGTGTTGTCCACGGCGACCTGAAGGCCAAAAATATCCTTGTACGGAGCAGGCCGGGTGGTGGGCAGGCGTTGTGTTTTATCGATCTTGATGCCGCACGGGTACAGGGCAGCGTATCGGCCGCCGAACGCTTTCGGGATCTGGCCCGGCTGAACTGCTCTTTTCTCGACCGCCGGCTTGTTTCACAGGCTTTGCGCCTCTATTTTCTGCAGGTCTATTGCGGGCGGTGCAGCCGTAGCGAACTAAAAAGTGCTTGGGACTTGGCTCTGCATTATACTGATAGAAAGCTGAGAAAGTCGGCCAGATCTTTTTAAGTGTAAGACTGCCGGGAGATGTCCACCCTCCGTAGTCCCGACGTGTCGGGACGGAGGACGGGCCCATCTTCTGCGTTGCACTCACCTTTTTTCACTGCGGTGTACAGCCTCGTACACCTCGTTCGAAAGCTTTCGTGCGCCTTGAATCTGAACATTTCCCGGCAGTCTTAAAGGTGATTTTTAGAGCAATTACCACAAAACTATAGCCGCATTGAAGAACCGCACAGTCTGATGCGGTTTGACTGCCGCGGTTATGTGCTCGCAAGAAAGGTGAGAAAATGTAGAGAATCCATAGCTCGCACCGCCGCGGCTGCTCTCACCGCACCAGCCATTGCGATAGTTAACGGCTACAGAATAACTGTGAAATGTTCTAGCCTGCGTCAAGGACCACTTCTCCTCCATTCCAACTTGATTTATGAACGCGGCCAAGGTTTTTGTGAGCCGTGCATTCGGGAATATATCGGCAGGGTGCGGGGGCGCTATCTGTTGTTTGAACGATCTAATACTTTTGTAAAAGGATTAGCCGATTAAGCATTTGAAATATCATGCTTATTAAATAATATTTTTTTCACATTCCTAATCATTGTACTACTTATGACTCATACATCAATACGAAGAAACCGTTTATACGTCTTATCGCAAATTTCATACAAACGCCCGATGGTTTTTTTTTGCAGGCATGTGCTATTATGTAGGTACCCTACACGACGGCAGGCAGAGAAATATTTGCAGGAGGGCGAGCCATGGCTCAGCAGTCTTATAATAAAAGAAAATTTGAACGCTACGACCTTCAGGTTCCGGCACAGGTCGACTTCGGCGATTCGGCTACAATAGAATTCTGTACCCGTGACATTAGTGCCAGCGGGGCCTATTTATATGCCGCTCAACCGTTGCAGGAAGGTGTGAAAGTTACCCTTGATATCATTCTTTCCAATGAACACATGGAACGGATTACCGGCGCGAAATGTCGCATACGGGTTCAGGGTATGGTGGTGCGCTGTGATACAAAAGGAATGGCGGTCAACTTCAGCGGGCATGAAATCATGCATGCCGGCAGTATGATGGATAATTAAGCATACCTGTTGCCTGTGGTAGCAGATGGACGTTGCAAAGGGCGTCTCCTGAAAAAGGGGGCGCCTTTGTTGTTTGCAGGGATACACCTTATAGCCCGGGAATATTGAAGAAAAGGACCCGGTCGCCTTTGGAGATGCCGTGGTTCTTGCGGAAAAAAGCGTTGGTTTCCAGTACATACCGCGAGCGGGTATCGATGCTGTAGGGGCCTTTGGACAGAGGCCTGGTGTTTTCCACCCAGCCGGCCACTTTTTTAGACCGGTCGATAAAGATCATATCAAGGGGAATAAAGGTATTGCGCATGGTAAAAGACTGTTTTGTGTCGCTTTCAAACAAAAAAAGCATGCCCCTGTCTTTTTTCAGGCTTTTCCGATACATGAGCCCCAGGCTGCGCTGTTCAGGCGTTGCGGCAACTTCAACCCGGAGGCATACCTGAGAGCCGTCTTTTTTTTCAATACAGACCCGGGGCAGGCTGCCCCGGCAGCCGAAGACCAGGAAACAACCCAGAACGATACATGCATAATATGCTGTTTTTTTCACTTGACCACCCCACCGTTAATAATTTATGTATGTACTGCGTGAGCAATTCTACAAAAAAGGGGCGTGTAAATGCAATCGGTAATTGCCGGTGCACAATGCTGTGAATGTAATACAGCGCGCCTCATAGTGATGCCGGCCCTGTCGTCGATCCCCCGTAACTATTAACACATCAGTGTAAGGAGGATAGGCATGAGAAGCATGAAAACACCGTTTCTGATTCTGATGCTTATTACCGCTACCGCGGCAACGGCATTTGCCGTGGGCCGGACGCTCATGAGCGTGCAGGTGCGCACCGGGCATGTCCGTTCAACCCCGTCTTTCCTGGGAAAGGTTGTGGGCAGTCTTGCCTATGGCGACAGGGTTGCCACGTATGAAAGGCAGGGGCCGTGGTCGCAGGTAGATCTGCCGGGGTCCGGTTCCAAAGGATGGATGCATGTTTCGGCCCTGACAAAAAAACGCATCGTCATAAATCCCGATGCGGCTGATGTTGAACGGGCGGCCTCGGGCAGTGAGCTGGCCCTGGCCGGTAAGGGCTTTAATAATGAGGTTGAAAAAAAGTACCGTGCAAAGCATACCGATGTTGATTATGCCTGGGTCGACAGGATGGAGAAAATGGTTGTTTCTCCAAAAAACATTAAACGGTTTGTGCAGGATGGCGGCCTCACGCCGCAGGGGGGTGCGCAATGAAAAACCTGGACCGGCGTTGTTTTCTGGTGCTTGCGGGCCGAATCGGCATTGTGGGAGGAGTGGCCCCGGCCGTGTCGCTTGTTTTGTCGGGCTGCACCACCATGGAGAAATTTGCCGTGAAAGCGGCGGAGACGAGTCACAAGGCCGGGTTTCTCAGTGAAGCGGGCGTGGCGGCGGTAAAACGCGATGCCCGGGCGGTATCCCGGACCTTTGAGGATATTACCCCGGAGCAGGAGTATTATATCGGCCGGGCCGTGAGCGCCAACATTCTGACCCGATTCAAGCCCTGGAACAACAAGCAGGCAACGCGGTATGTCAATGTGCTGGGGCAGACCCTGGCCCAGGCCTCGGATATGCCGGAAACCTACGGTGGGTACCATTTTCTGATTCTCGATTCCGAAACGATCAACGCCTTTGCCGCACCGGGCGGTTTCGTGTTCGTGACCCGGGGCATGTTGCAGTGCTGCACGCATGAAGATGCTGCAGCGGCGGTACTTGCCCATGAAATAGGGCACGTGCAGCATAAACACGGCCTGCAGTCCATCAAGAAATCACGCATAACATCGGCCCTGACCCTGGTTGCGCTGGTGGGCGCTTCGGCGGTGGCCGGTGAACAGATGGGGCAACTGTCCTCGGCGTTTGAAGGCTCGATATTCGACACCACCACGGCGCTGATCAATAAAGGGTATTCACGCTCCTTTGAGCGGGAAGCCGACCAATCGGCGGTTACCATTCTGCGGCGGGTGGGCTATAGTACCGGGGGGCTGATGGACATGCTTGCCGTTATGCAGGAGCGTCTCAAGCCGGGCGGGCCGGACTTTGCTAAAACACATCCGTCCCCGGCGAGCCGTATGAGCGATTTGAAAAAGTCGGGTGTTGGGGCGGGATCTGTACAGGCACCAAAAAAACGGCAGGCGCGGTTTGTCCGAGCTCTGGGAAAGGTGTAAATACCGGTAAAATGTTCTGTGGGGGTATGCATGGGTGGTCTTTCTCCTTCAGCGAAGAAATGTATCAACGGGCTGGTGATCGGCTCGTGTGCCGCCGCGCTGGTGCTGACCGGGTGGTCCGCGGGAATTTTCGACCACTGGGAAGCAAAAACCTGGGACTGGCGGGTGCAGCGCCGGGCAGAACCAGGGGTTGCAACCGCCGACATAGTGCTTATTCTCCTTGATCAGAACAGCCTGGACTGGGCCTCGGACAAGCAGGGCATTCAGTGGCCGTGGCCGCGGGAACTGTATGCCGGTATCATAGATTTTTGCCGCCGAAGCAAGGTGAAGGCCCTGGCCATTGATGTGCTCTTTACCGAGCCGTCGGTGTTCGGGGTTGACGATGATGCACAGCTTGCGAAAGCCTTGCGGAACTTCAACCGTTGTGCCGTGGCGATGGCCCTCGGCCGTGAGTCCGGCTCGGCTGTAACGTGGCCCCATGGTTTTGATAGAGCGACCGTCTCCATAGCGGGGTTTGACGATTGGCAGGCTGCAACGCAGGCAGACGTAGTGCTGTATCCCCGGGCTTCCATGCCGATTCCGGAAGTGCGGGATTCGGCACCTTTTTTATGCAATGTGCAACAAAGTCCCGATGCCGACACGGTGTATCGTCGTGTAAATCTCTTTTCCCTTTTTGATGGTCGTGTATTGCCGTCACTGGGCCTGGGCGGCTATCTGGCGGCCCATCCGCAAACTGAACTGAGCGTTCGGCCCGGACGGTTCAACGTGGGAGACAGGAACGTTCCCATTGACGGGCAGGGCCGTGCCATTCTTCGTTTCCGGGGACCGGCCGGAACCTACACAGCCTACAGCGCGGCTGCTGTATTGCAGTCTGAAACCGCACTGCGGGCGGGTGCACAGCCGGTGATCGACCCCCGGGAACTTGCAGGGAAATACGTGTTTTTCGGCTTTTCAGCGCCGGGGCTCCATGATTTACGGCCGGCACCTCTGAGCGGCGCATTCCCCGGCGTTGAAATATCGGCAACCGCGCTGGATAACCTGCTGTCGGGTGATTTTATCCGCCCGGCGGAGTCGTGGCGGGTGGTGCTTGTGGTGCTGGTGCTGTGCCTGCTGTGCGGTGTGCTCACGTGCTGGTTCAGCAATGTGTTCGCCATGGTGGCCGTTGCGGCGGTATTCCTGATGCTGCCCGATTATGCCGCCCACCGGTGCTATATAAATGGTTTGTGGCTGCCGCTGGTAGCGACCGAAGCGGCGCTGGTGTTGACCCTGGCGGTATCGCTGGTGCTCAAGTACACCACCGAAGGCCGGAAAAAAAGATATTACCGGAAGGCATTCAGGCATTATCTCAGCCCGGCGGTTATTGAACAGCTTGTACGCGATCCCAACCTGCTCAAGCTCGGGGGCGAACGGCGGGAGCTGAGCATTTTCTTTTCCGACCTGAAGGGCTTTACGTCCATTTCGGAGAAATTGAGTCCCGAGGATTTAACGGGCCTTTTAAATGATTACCTGTCGGCCATGACCGAGATTATTTTGGAGGAAGGCGGAACGGTGGACAAGTATGAGGGAGATGCCATCATAGCGTTCTGGAACGCCCCGCTTCAGACAGATGACCATGCTGAACGGGCGGTGCGGGCTGCGTTGCGTTGCCAGAAGCGGCTGTGGGAGTTGCGTTCGCACTTCAGGCAGCAGGCCGGTATTGATCTGTACATGCGGGTCGGAATCAATACCGGGCACGCGGTGGTGGGTAACATGGGATCACGGTCCCGGTTCGACTATACGATTATCGGTGACGCGGTTAACCTGGCCTCGCGGCTGGAAGGGGTCAATAAGCAGTTCGGCACCTATACTATTATATCCGAGCATACCCGGCAGCAGCTGGCAAATGAGGTTGCAGTGCGGGAGCTGGCCCGGGTTGCGGTTGTGGGGCGGGCTGAGCCGGTGACGATATACGAGCCGATACGAACACGGGAATACGACCGCAAAAAAGAGGTGTATGAAATTTTTGAGCAGGGCCTTGCCTGTTTTTACGAAGGAAGTTTCACAAAAGCCCGCACGCTTTTTGCGAAAACCGCCGACAGTGATCCGGCGGCCCGGGCATATGAGAAGAAATGTTCGGCGCTGATGCAGGCTGCGCCGGAACACTGGGACGGTGTGTGGGTAATGGAGGAGAAGTGATTAATGGCCGCCGGTTGTGCCGATAACTGTTCAGGGAGAGCGATATGAAACTGATAAAGGTATTGATGGGTATTGTGGTTGTGGTGCTTGTGGTTGTGCTGGCCGGCAGGAATGCGTTTTTGAAATACGGTGTGCAGACCGGCATTAAAAAGTCGCTGGGTGTTGATATAACCGTTGATGCAATTGATGCCGGAATTTTATCAACGGATATCCTTGTTTCCGGACTCACCGTCATGAACCCCCTTGACGGCGGACAGACTGTGCTTGCCGTAGTGCCGCGCATCTACGTCGACTATACGCTGGAGCCGTTGCTGCAGCGCCGGGTTGAATGCAGGGAGGTTGAAATACATGTGGGAACCATTACGATCACGAGAAAAAGCGGGTGGGACATAAACCTGTTGAAACTGCATGCACTGATGAAATTGTGGAAACGCGAAAAGAAACTGGAAAAAGAAACGTGGCCGTTGCATATAGACACGCTGGTTGTGACTATCGATCAGGTTGTGTATGAGCGCTATACCCGCCGCGGTAAAATGCGCAAAAGCGTTATTCCGCTCCATGTTCAGCGGGAGCGGTATGAAAATGTAACGAGCATTGACGAGGTTGTGCGGCTGATCATCCTGAAGGCCCTGGTGGGCGCCGGGCTGCAGGATGTCGAGATGGCCCTGGATGTGCTTTCTTCCGACTTGAAGGATATCGGCGGTGCCGGCCTTGAGGCGCTTCATCAGCTTGAAAAGAAGGCCGGGAAGGATCTGGATGCCGTGACCGACAAGGCAAAGCAGCTTTTTGACTCCCTGCGAGGCTCTTCGGATAAGAACCGTTAAATAAAACTATATTGTATAAGACGCAAGCGCCTCCCCCTTTTCTTTGAGCGCCAAAGAAAAGGAGGCAAAAGAAAGTCGCCCTGCAACTTGCCCCGCCAAAAACGGGCGGGATGCCCTCGCAGCACGATTCCAGTCGGCGGGTCAACAAACTCGCCCCTGAAAAGCGGGGCTCAGACATGTCGACCCTTTCCTCCTCCTGAAATCAGTGCACTCGGCTGCGTTGCAAAGGGGCCGAAAAGCAATAGTAGATTATAGTGGTTAACGTCTTGATTAATTAAGGCGATATAAATGAAACACTATTGCCAAGCTTCCTCTAAGAATTTTTTGAGGCAGCGTTTTTTATCGAGAATTATTATCTGACCGAGTGCTTTGTTATTTGCAGCTGAGGGACTCGTAGTAGGCAGCAAGGTTTGCCATATCGGCCTCGCTGAGCATGGCGGCCTGGGGAGACATCATGGCGTCTTTGCGGGCGCCGCTTTTATAGTCTTTTAACTGTTTTTCAAGATACCGGGCTTTCTGGCCGGCAAGATTGGGCCATGCCGGGGAGGGGCTGATGCCGTTTTGGCCATGGCAGCCGCTGCATATTGCGGCCTTTGCCTTGCCCGCTGCCGCATCTGCGGCAAAAGCACTGTGGGTTAAAAGCAGCATAGACAGACATCCGATCAGTAGAACGGTCTTTTTCATTGCGTATCTCCTGGAATAAGCGGTTTTGTTCTAGGCTCTCCACCACATATACTATATTTTGGGAACCGATGCAACGGGGTCGGCAGCGAGGCCGGACGGTGGGGTAAAAAGTCCGCAAGTAAATTTTTAATGAGCCGTTGACATGCCCCGGGGCACAGTCTATATAGTAAGATAAAAGACCATGTCAGGCGGGTTATATGGATAAGCCATTTTATTTTTATACCGGCTTGAGTATTGTTGAGTTGACCGGGCGCAGGGCGCGCAACCTTGTTGACCTGCTGGACGGCATTGAAACGCTTCCCGGGTCGAGCATCTACTATCATACCCACCGCTTTTTAATTCAGCATCACTACATGTTTTCCGAGCCGCTGAACGATTTTGCGTTCTGGATATCGGACGTGCTGCAGGAAGATCTGCTGGCGGAGCGTATCGCCAGCGTTGATATTATGCAGTTTTCCAGTATCCGGCAGCTCCGGGACCGGTTTATCGATATTATCGAAGCATACCTGAAAGATAACCGTGAACTGCGCACGGCACCCAGCGGAGAAGAGTTCCATTTCATGAAGTGCAGAACGTTTGTGCTGCCCACGCACCATGCCGCCGAAACCCTTGAGGAGTTTGCCGCCATGATCGAGAAAATCAGCCGGCACTCGCTCTATTTTCATATTTTCGAGTCGCGCCTGCGGCTTGAGAAAGAAACGAACGATTTTTCGTACTGGCTTGAAACAAGCCTGGGTGAAAATGAGCTGGCGGAGAAGATTGCCCGCCTTGATCCCTATACCCAGACCCTTGAGGGACTCAGGAAGACGATTCATACCCTGGTTACGCGCAGGCTGGAAGGCAGGTAGCGTTTATGGCCCATATTAAAGAGTATATACCCATTGTCGGCCAGAGCATTATTGATGAGCTGTATCTGCTGGCTGAGCGCCTTGAAGGCAAGGTTATCCAGACGGTCAACTCCACGGCCGTGGGCGGCGGGGTTGCGGAAATACTCAACTGCATGGTGCCCCTGATGGAGGAAATCGGGGTTGAGATGTACTGGGATTTAATCAAAGGCGGGGAAAACTTTTTTAACGTCACTAAAAAATTCCACAATGCCCTGCACGGGCGTGAAGAGGCCATTACCGATGATGTGCTGGAGATTTTCATGGAGACCAGCCTGCAGAATGTGGCAAACATGAAAATGAACGGCGACATTATTCTGATACATGATCCGCAGCCCATTGTGCTGATAAAAAACAGGTCGAAGCTTCCGGAGGCCCACTGGATATGGCGCTGTCATATCGATGTTTCCAACCCGGACCGCAAGCTGTGGCGCTTCCTACGGCAGTTTATGCTTGAGTATGACGCCTGCATTTTTTCGGCCCCGGTTTTTTCCCAGCGGCTCGTCGACACGGAGAGCGGCAAAGAGGTGGACCAGTTTCTTGTTTCGCCCTCCATTGATCCGCTGAGCGCCAAAAACAAAGAGATTCCCCGGGAGACAATCGATGTCGTGCTGGAAAAATACGGCATCAGTACCGATAAGCCGATTGTTTCTCAAATATCCAGGTACGACTATTTAAAAGATCCGGTGGGGGTGATCGAGGCCTATAAGCTGGTCAAGCGGTATATCGATTGCCAGCTGGTTCTGGCCGGTAATGTGGCCTCCGATGATCCTGAGCATGACAAGGTGTATTCAGAGGTGAAGGAGCACGCCGATAAAGATCCCGATATTCACCCCCTGGTGATAGATCCGGCCCATAATGACATTGAAATCAACGCCCTGCAGCGGGCCTCGGATGTGATTGTGCAGAAATCGCTTAAAGAGGGATTTGCCCTGACGGTAACTGAAGCCCTCTGGAAAGCAAAGCCGGTTGTGGCCAGCGCGGTCGGCGGCATTCCTCTGCAGATTACCAATGATTACTCCGGTGTGCTGGTCAGAACGGTTGAAGGAACGGCCCGAAGCATCAGGCAGTTGCTGCAATCGCCGGAGTATGCCCGCCGGCTCGGAGAAAACGGGCACGAGCACATCAAAAACAACTTCCTCATTACCCGCCATATCAGGGATTATCTGCTGCTGTTTTTGTCGACGATGCACAAGGGAGACGTCGTCAGCTTGTAGTTGGGTTAGGGTTGCGCAAAACATCCATCTGCTGCGTTGTGCGAATTGCTCGTCATTGCAACGTATATCCTACATACGCTTCATTCCTCGCAATACCGCACGCCTTGCATCTGGACATTTTGCACAACCCTGATAGTCCTTTCTCTTAACCCTTTTTTCACTTTTTAATGGCAACAGAAAGAAGGCGAGTGATTAAAGGGTTTCCTGTTCTGTAAGTAATTTGAGTTCCAATTTACCGATGCAGTGTCATTATGCGGGAATTGGTTGCTTTTCCTGCAAAATTTTCCACGATCAGGGTAAAGTTATCGTGTATACGGCCGATACAAGTAAAAACATGCAATAATATGGCATATATTTATATAAATTATGAGATGTTGCTTGCTTTCGAAGCGTGTACCTCGTGGCATTAACAGTGTGGAGATGTTTTTATGGCAAAACCCGCTAAGCCCCCCATTGACCGAATAATCAAATCCGGTTTGGTTTCAAAGCCGGCCGCTCCCCAGGCCGAGCCCCATTTTGCAGGTAAACTGATTTTTTTTCCCGGCTGGTGCAAAAAGTGCGGCTTGTGCACGGTTGTGTGCCACAGCGAGGCGCTGAAACAGCACAAGGACGGCACGCCCTATCTTGCCGATGCAAAAAAATGCACGTTATGTTCACTGTGCTGGAGGACCTGTCCTGATTTTGCCATAGTAAAGAACCCGGACGAGAAAGGGGAAGATGATGGTGCTGAATAAAGTGACAGCAGAAGGGTATCCGATTCATTTTATTCAGGGCAATGAGGCCTGTGTGTACGGTGCCATTCATGCCGGGTGCGATTTTTATGCGGGATATCCGATAACCCCCTCCACAGAGATTGCGGAGGGCATGGCCCGTGACATGCCCAAAGTGGGCGGCACGTTTATCCAGATGGAAGATGAGATAGGGTCTATTGCGGCAATCATCGGAGCCAGCGCATCGGGGGCCATTGCCATGACGGCCACCTCCGGACCGGGTTTTTCCCTGATGCAGGAAAACATCGGGTATGCTTATATGGCCCAGTTGCCGCTGGTGATTGTGAACGTGCAGCGCGGCGGGCCGTCAACGGGTCTTCCCACCATGCTGGCCCAGGGTGACACCATGCAGGCCCGGTGGGGAACCCATGGCGATTACACGGCCATTGCCATTGCTGCATCGACAGTGCAGGAATGCTACGACATGATTATTCGTGCCTTCCGGCTGGCGGAACGTTTCAGCACCCCGGTTATCCTGCTGCTGGATGAGCTGGTGGGGCATATGCGGGAGAAAGTGGTGCTGAACCAGTTTAATAATGACAACCCGGTGAAGCGGCAGTTTCCGAAGGTGCCCCCCGAATGGTATTTGCCCTACAAGGAGTCCCTGGACATGGTGGCGCATCCTGCGCCGTTCGGTGAAGGGTTCCGCTACAACATAACTGGGCTTGTTCACGACCAGGCCGGGTTTCCTACAATGGTGGCCTCGGAGGTCGTCAGCCAAATGGAAACGCTGAAGAAAAAGATTGATATGCATTGCCAGGAGATCTGGAACTGGAACGAGTATTATACTGAAGACGCCAAGTATCTCATTGTGGCTTACGGCAGCGCTGCCCGGGCCGCACGCGGTGCGGTTGAAACCCTGCGGAACAAACGGGTGAAAGCCGGGCTTATCGATTTAAAAACCATCTGGCCCTTCCCGGACCGGGTATTGCAGCAAATTGCCGAACGGGCGGGCCTGAAGATGGTCATGGTTGCCGAAAACAACATGGGGCAGCTTATTCACCCTGTGCGCGAAGTGTTGCCCCACACCATAGCGGTCCGGGGTATCAACCGGTATGACGGACACGCGCTTGACCCCTATGAAATTGTGCAGACAGTCAAGGAGGAAATCTATGCATGAGCAGCTTTCAGATGTATATGAATATCTGAGGTGGCGCAAAAAGTTTCCAACGGTCTGGTGCGCCGGCTGCGGCATCGGCAGTATCATGGGCGCCATTATCCGGGCGATAATGGACCTGAATATCCAGAAGGACAATGTTGCCCTGGTGGGCGGTATCGGCTGTACCAGCCGCATGCCGGTGTATCTTGACTTCAATTCATTGCATACCACCCATGGACGCGCCCTTGCGTTTGCCACGGGTATCAAGATGCATCGGCCGGAAATGAAAGTAATCATTATTTCAGGCGACGGCGATTCCCTGGCAATCGGCGGGAATCATTTCATTCACGCCGCCCGCCGCAATATAGACCTGACCCTGGTGCTGGTTAATAACGGCATTTATGGAATGACCGGCGGACAGACCGCCCCCACTACACCAACGGGGGCCAGGTCGCACACCATGCCCTACGGAAATATTGAACCGCCGTTCGACCCGGTGGAACTGGGGCTGGCGGCCGGGGCTTCTTTTGTGGCCCGGGGTACGGTATACGGCATCGTCCAGACCACAAACTATATCAAGAAGGCCCTGGACCATGAGGGCTTTTCAATGGTTGAAGTGATCAGCCAGTGCCCGACCCAGTATGGGCGGCTTAACAAGGCCGGAGATGCCCGGCAGATGCTTTTGTGGCAGAAAGAGCACAGCGTGTCGCTGGCAGCCTCGGAAAAAATGACCGAAGAAGAACTCCAGGACAAACTCGTA
>JANQGV010000210.1 GCA_028282925.1 Thermodesulfobacteriota bacterium | reverse complement strand
AAATATTCACCCCGTCCATCTGTATCAGCAGGGTGGCGTGGTTGATCAGCGTTATCCGCACGGCCCCGGAATCAACGCTTTTGGGCGGCGCGGGGCCCGGCTCGGCGGCGGTCCACTCTTTCCAGGGACCACGCTTACGGTTCATGACCCATCTGATAAATTCTTTGAAACCCTGTTCGGCTTCGCGCACCTGGTTGTAAAACCGTTTGCCGTCATAATGGTCCGAGAGCCGGTAGGTCGAGCCTGCCGACACTAAGGAACAACTCAGTACCATGCACACCATACAGACAAAAAGAAAGCTTCTTCGGTTAAACATATGTAGTATGTCCGGTTGTTTGCTCTATAGCTTGATATTATAACACCAATACACATTTATGCCAGTCTGATGATAGTGCTGTACGCCGCAAATGGTTGTTCTTTTTCGACAGCCTCGCCCCGCAAAAATAATGTTCTTGTAAGAATCCCACATTACACTATAATTGATTCTTTTAGTGTAATGCAAAACAACGATCACATTATGAGAACCTCTAAACCAGAAATCCTTTCCCCCGCCGGCGACTGGATCGGACTCCGGGCCGCCCTTGATGCCGGATGCGATGCCGTCTATTTCGGTGTAAAGGGGTTGAATATGCGGGCCGGGGCCGAAAACTTTACCGCGGCCTCCCTCCCTAAAATAGCACGCCTGTGCCATGAAGCCGACGCCAGGGCATACCTTGCCCTCAATACCATCGTCTATGAAAAAGAACTCGGCCTGATACAAAAACTGCTCGGCAAAGCCGGGGCAGCCGGTGTCGATGCCGTGATCTGCTGGGACGTTGCCGTGCTGCAGGCTGCCCGGCGGGCGGGAATCCCCGTGCATGTTTCAACCCAGATGTCGGTTGCCAATACCGAAAGCATGCTGTTTTTCATTAAACACTTCGACATCCGGCGTTTTGTACTGGCCCGTGAATGCTCTCTGGTGGACATACGCAAAATCCGGCGGCAGTTAAAGAACGTTCTTGGTCAAAAAGCCGCTTCAATTGAACTTGAGGTGTTTGCCCATGGGGCCATGTGTGTTTCCGTCAGCGGGCGCTGCTTTATGTCTCAGTTTCACTACGGAACGTCCGCCAATCGCGGCGAGTGCTACCAGCCCTGCCGACGCGAATACACCGTCACGGCCCTGGATGAAGATATCAGCTTTACCCTGGGCACCAACTACATCATGAGCCCCAAAGACCTGTGCACCCTGCCCTTTATCGAAAAGCTGATTGAGGCCGGGGTTGCCGGTCTGAAAATCGAGGGCCGTAACCGCAGCCCCGAGTATGTCGGCACCGTAACCGACGCCTACCGACAAGCGGTTGACTTTTACACCGCTAACAAGGGCCGACGTGGGTTTCAGGAACAGTTTGAACAATTCAAAAAGAACCTGATGCACAACCTTGACCGGGTCTACCATCGCGGCTTTTCATCAGGCTTTTTCCTGGGCAAGCCCATAGACGAGTGGACCGACGGGCCCGGCAGCCGTGCTGCGGTGCGTAAAGAATATGTCGGCATTGTCACCAAGCACTACAAAAAAGCCGGGGTTGCTGAAATAAAAGTGGAGAGCAATGAGTTCAGGCAGGGTGATGAAATCATGTTCCAGGGGCCCACAACCGGCACATTTACGCAGGGGGTCGCGTCGATTGAAATCAATCATGAGAAAATCGACACTGCCCGCAAAGGCTCCCTTGTGGCTGTGAAAGTCGATCAGGTTACCCGCAAAAATGATAAGGTGTATGTGGTAAAAGCAAATTCCTGATCATTTACAGAACAGCCCTGTTCTTACTGCAAAAAACATATCCACCGATACATGTTTCAATTAAAAATCCTTATAATCACTATCATCCAAAGGATGCATGAGTTCAGGCGTTGCATCAGCACTTCTCGAAGAGGCTGTTTGTTGCTTTGTTATGTGTTTTTCAACAGATTGTGCTGTAGACGTTTGCCCAGGGCTCCTTCCCGAAGTTCCAATCAAGGATGCAAGCCCCTCCGATAATTCCCCCATTTTTATTGCCAGGGCTTCCATCTCACTGGCAAATGCAGCACACTGTTCGGACGTAGCGGAATTACCCTGGGTCACCTTGTCCATCTCGGCAATGGCCCTGTTCACCTGCTCAATCCCGGTTGCCTGCTCTTTGCTGGCTGCCGCAATTTCGCTGACCAACTCCTTTGCTTTGCGATTATTTTCAGCAACGAGGCTGAACGATTCATTGGCTTTACCGACAAGGCCGGAACCGCTCTTAACCTTATCCGTAGTTCCCAAAATAAGCTCGGAGGTATTTCTAGCGGCATCAGCGGCCCGAATGGCAAGATTCCGCACCTCATCAGCCACTACGGAAAAGCCGGCTCCGGCTTCTCCGGCCCGGGCCGCTTCAACCGCTGCATTGAGAGCAAGCAGATTCGTTTGAAACGCTATTTCATCAATTGTTTTCACGATTTTTGCCGTCTCTTCGCTGGCCTTGGATATCTCATCCATTGAGCTGATAACGGCCCCCATGGAAACATTGGCTTCATCAACCACTCGCCTGGCTTCCTGCATAAGTGCATTTGCCTGTCCGGCATGGTCGGCATTGTTCTTTGTCATGGATAAAATCTGCTCCATGGTTGCCGATGTCTCTTCAAGCGCAGACGCCTGTTCGGATGTACCCTCGGCAAGAGAGTGACTTGCAGCAGCAACCTGTTTTGAAAAGGAAGAAGCCTGCTTGGCTTCGCCATGTAAACTCTCCACAGTATGGGTTATGGGTTTGGCAATGCTCTTTGAAACAAACACGGCAACGCAAATAGTAACAATAATGGTCAACAGTGCTATTCCGGCCAACACCAGAGTCATACGGCGGACAGGAGCATTTATTTCCCGGCTGTCTGCTTCTATGCATAACACCCAGGGATAACGATCATCATGCAAATAAACACCAAAAATTCTTCGGTCCGCATCTATCTGAAAAGTACCAATTGCAAAACCTTTCTGTTTAGCCTCTTCGATACCTTCACGTTTAAGGGGAGGTTTACGGTCTTGTTCGGCATGGACAATTTTGGTTCCATCCAAAGCACACATAAAAATCTCCCCTGTCTTGCCGAGGTCGACATTTTGCTGCAAAAATTTATCTTCATGATCAATACACACCTCAACAACCACAATACCCAACACGGCACCACTATCTCCCGAAACCGGATGAAGGCTCAACTGATGGAAATGATTTTTTTCCGAAAAACCGAAAAAATCCGTAAAAGTACCCGCATGCTGTGCATCTTTCCATCCGTGTACATGTGAAACATCCTGGCCCAGGTGTGATCCTGTGGATGATCCATGCGGCGGACTCAAAATGACCCGGCCGGTCGTATCGGCTATAAACACATGGTGAACCGCACCCCAGTTGTTCTCCTGGTATTGCAGCAGAACATCATAAGCTGCCTTAAACACATCTGTCTGCCGGATATCTTCCGTAAACCGGCCTGCGGCACTATACGCCTCTAATATCTCTTTAAGAGCACTGCTGCCGGCAAGGGTGCGAGTTGCAACAGCGATATGCCGCAGGTGGTTATCAAGCACGTCCTGCTTTTGTTTTATAACGGCCGTCAATCTCGCCCGAAGTTCACTTTGATACCATTAAAGATTGTTCCAAAAAAAATATCCTGCAATAAACAAAAGCGGTACCAATGAAACCAGCAAAAAACTTATCATATTTTTTTGCCTGAGCGATTTCATATATGAACTCTCCTCAAAATTGTCTTATTTGCAACGCTATAGTATTCTTTCACGTACCACTTCCGTCTCATTTGGTATATAAAACCATATCGAACCGACACACAGATTTGATTAATTAATAATTATTCCCTCCACTCTTTTCATGAAACATCCAAGTAATTTCAGGCAATCACCGCCTTTTGACAGCACCAGACCGCTGTGATACATTAGCATTTTTTGACTATAAACAATAATCCAGCACGACTTCATGATCAGCCTGGAAAACATCACAAAAAGTTACGGCAAGCAGGAACTGTTCGAAAACATTTCCTTCCGCCTCAACCGGCGCGAGCGGGTGGGCCTTGTGGGACGCAACGGCCACGGCAAAACAACCCTGTTCAGAATCATTACCGGCGAGGAGCAGCCCGACACCGGTATCATCACCGTACCCCGGGGCTACCGGATCGGCTATGTCCGCCAGCACCTGGATTTTACCGAAGACACGGTACTGCAAGAAGGGGCAAAAGGCCTCCCCAAAGACGAACAACATAACGAATGGCAGGTAGAAAAAATACTTGCCGGCCTGGGGTTCAGCCGGGAAGATATGCACAGGCACCCCATGGAGTTTTCCGGCGGCTACCAGGTGCGCCTTAATCTTGCGAAAGTGCTGGTATCCGAACCGGACCTGCTGTTGCTTGACGAACCGACAAACTATCTCGACATCACCTCTATTCGCTGGATCGAGCGGTTTCTCATCAACTGGCCCCACGAACTGTTGCTGATTACCCACGACCGCATTTTTATGGACAAGGTGGTGACCCACACCCTTGGGATCCACCGCAAGAAAGTCCGTAAAATGCCGGGCAACACCGAAAAGTACTATGCCCAGATCGCCCAGGATGAAGAAATTCATGAAAAAACCCGCCTGAACGATGAGCGCAAGCGCAAAGAGGTTGAGTTGTTCATCAGCCGGTTCCGGGCCAAGGCCCGGCTCGCCAACATGGTGCAGTCCCGTGTAAAAACCCTCGAAAAACAGGAACAGCGCGACAAACTGGAAGCAATCAAGACCCTGGATTTCGCATTTCAAAGCTGCCCGTTTCCGGCGAAATACATGCTCAGTGCCGACGGCATCAATTTCGGATACGAACCCCGGACACCCCTCATAAGCAACCTCTCGTTCTCAATTGCCAAGCACGACCGGATTTGCGTGGTCGGCCCCAATGGCCGGGGTAAAACCACACTGCTGAAACTGCTGGCCGGTTCCCTGCAGGCCGGGAGCGGTTCTTTTTCGTATAATCCGAATGTGGTTACCGGCTACTTCGAACAAACCAACATCCGGAACCTGACCGAAACCCGCACGGTCGAAGAAGAGATTCTCTACAGCCACGACCATGTCGACAACCATCTGGCCCGCGCCATCTGCGGTGCAATGATGTTTGAAGAAGATGATGCATTAAAAAAAATCGGTGTGCTTTCCGGCGGGGAAAAAAGCAGGGTACTGCTTGCAAAAATTCTGGTAACACCTGTCAACCTGCTGCTGCTTGACGAGCCCTCCAATCATCTTGATATGCAGTCCTGCGACGCCCTGGTGGCTGCCCTGGACAATTTTGACGGAGCGGTGATAATGGTCACCCATAATGAACTGTTCCTGCACGCCCTGGCCCGTCGACTGATTGTTTTTAAGGATAATACCGTATCCGTTTTTGAGGGGACCTATCAGGATTTTCTCGACCGGGGAGGATGGGGCGACGAAGACATACAACCGAAAGCTCCCGTTAAAGCGGCCGCTACAACACCGGAAACAAAAACCACCCGCAAAGAGCTGCGGCGCAGGCGGTCTGAAATCATCACCGAGCGCGGCAAAAAGCTCAATCCCCTTGAAAAACGCATCACTGCCGTAGAGCATCAAATCGAGCACCTGGAACAACAGCTTAACGAGCATACCGATGCACTGCAAACCGCTTCAGAAACCGGCGACGGTACCCGTATTGAAGAACTTTCCAGAGCAATGCATACCTGCCGGGAGTCAGTGGACGCGTTGTATGAAGAACTTGATGAATTGACAACCCGTTTTGAAGAAGAACGGGCGGTGTTTGAGCGCCGTTTAGAGGAACTTGACCGGATCGACACGCAGTAAAAATCATCCCTGCCGCCCTGTACGCCTTCGTTTTATAAATCTCAATACCTGCCGAAAAACACTATCCGCCATTTCCCGTTTGCCCTTTCAAGGTCCCGGGAAAAATAGTGATTTTTGCTTATTACACGAAACAATATTCGATAGGCATAATTACCCATTGAAAATCTATCTAAAGTTATTAAAAACATATATATAAATTTTATTTATAGCTATTCAGCTTGATATCTTTATATATCATATATAGGTACATTGCAGTACTCGGCAGGCAGGTAGTATTCACCACAGTTTCGAAACACGATGCCATACCGGGAAGAGCATCCTCATAGAGTGCATGCATGATGATTAAGGCCTTCAACAACTTGGGCATACGACATAAGCTGCTCACCGTCGGCGGTCTTTTCGCCGTGCTTATCGGGGTGTTCATTTTCACCTTTTTTCCCTACCAGCAGAAAAAACAGATGCTGGAAGAACACCTGACTGATTCCTATAATATTGCAAAAATGACGGCCGACAATTTGCGGGCCGCCCTTGAGTTCGACGATAAACGTAATGCACGCAATGTTTTGGAAATACTGAGTGAGCACAAAGATTTCACCTTTGTCCTCGTGCTTGATGCCGCGGGCGAGGAATTTGCAGGCATCAACAAAAACCTGGCGGTTGCCTATGCCGATACCGACCAGGTGAGCCCCGCAAGCTTTATTACCAAAGGCACCGCCGTTACGATTATGCCGATTATCTCGGCCGGCCGGCGAATCGGATCAATCATTCTCGGGCTTTCAGTGGAACGGATTAACGACACACTGTATGAAAACACCTTAACCGCCTTGACGGTAAGCATTATTCTCATTACCCTGTTACTGGTTTTCTCCTTATGTATCGGAAACATGATTACCAGCCCCATCAAAAAAATCATCGACGTGTCCTCGCATATTGCAAACGGTAATTTCAACCGCAGGGTTATTGTAGAGAGCCGGGACGAGGTGGGACAGCTTGCCGATGCATTCAACGTGATGACCGAACGTTTACACGAAAGCATTAAACAAATCGAACAGTCCGAAGAAACCTATCGTCTTAATTTTGAACATATTTCGGATGTCATTTATACGCTGAGCCCCGATATGGAGGTGCTCAGCATTTCCCCTTCCATAAAAAATCTTTTGGGATATGCACCTGAGGAACTTATCGGAAAACGGTTCGACGAACTGAACATTCTGCTGCCCGAATACCGGCAGCCGGCCCGCTCGGCGGCGGAGCAGGTACACAACGACGGCAGCGTCGAAACCGCGGAGTATGAATTCCTGGCACAGGACGGGCGTTGCAAGCCGGTTGAGGTAAGCATGGCCCCGCTGTTCAGAGAAGGTGTGCTGGTCGCATACATTGCCAGTGCCCGGGACATCTCCCAGCGGAAAATGGCTGAACGCAGGATTTACGATATGCTTGAAAATGTAAAGCTGCTGACCGTCATCCTCGACACAAAGGGGAACATTACCTTCTGTAACGACTACCTGCTCCAGTTGACCGGCTGGCTCCGCGAAGAAGTGCTTGGCTGCAACTGGTTTTCCACGTTTTATCCCGAGGATGCCCGGTCGGCGGCACTGGTCTATTATGCCGAGCTCAAAGCAAAAACAGGCACCGCCCTGTATAAGGAACAGCCGCTGATAACCCGTAGCGGTGGAACGCGCATTATTTTCTGGAACAACACGGTATTAAAGGATGAGCAGGGCAAAATAATCGGCACGGCCAGTATCGGCGAAGACATTACCGAGCGCAAAGCGGCCGAGGCCGACCGCATGCGCATGGCGGCCGCTTTCGACCAGGCCGATGAAATCATCGTAATCACTGATGCCGAAGGTATTATTCAGCACGTTAATCCCGCATTTGAAAACATTACCGGCTTTACCCGCAATGAAGTTATCGGGCAGAAGCCGAGTATCGTAAAAAGCGGGGAGCAGGATGAAGAATTCTACATGGATTTATGGGATACCATCAGCAGCGGCAATGTGTGGAAAGGGCATTTTATCAACAAAAAGAAAAACGGCTTCCTCTACGATGAAGACGCCACCATATCGCCTATAAAAGACGAGGGCGGCGCCATTACGAATTATGTTGCGGTCAAACGCGACTCCACCCAGGAAATCCGCCTTGAGTCCCAGCTCCGCCAGGCCCAGAAAATGGAAGCCATCGGCACCCTGGCCGGCGGCATTGCCCATGATTTCAACAATATCCTGGGCGCCATTTTCGGGTTTACGGAATTGTCGCTGGTTGAAATCGAACACGAAACATCATGCTACGAAAACCTTCAGCAGGTGCTGCTGGCCGCCAATCGGGCCCGCGACCTGGTCAAGCAGATTTTGACGTTCAGTCGCCGGACCGAACATGAAAAGAAACCTCTGCAGGTCAGCCTAATCATCAAAGAAGCACTGAAGTTCATGCGGGCGTCTCTTCCGTCCACCATTGAAATACGACAGCATATTCAGTCATCCTCCGATATCGTCCAGGCCGACCCGACCCAGGTCCACCAGATTTTAATGAACCTGTGCACCAATGCAAACCATGCCATGCGGGAACGCGGCGGCGTGCTGGACGTGACGTTGTGCGACGTCGACATCAGTTCCCCCGAAGCCAGCGGGTTGCATGATGTTGCCCCGGGACCTTTTTTAAAACTGACCGTTCAGGACAATGGGCCCGGCATAGAGAGAGAAACCCTTGAACGAATTTTCGAACCCTACTTTACCACCAAGGAACAGGGGGAAGGCACCGGGCTGGGGCTGGCCGTTGTGCACGGCATTGTTAAAAACCTGGGCGGCGACATTACCGTTGAAACCGAAATCGACAAAGGCACAACCTTTGATGTGTACCTTCCCAAATTTTGCCAGACTATTGCCCCGGAACCCCCGTCGGCCATTACAACCCTGGCCGGCACCGAACGTATCCTGCTCATAGACGACGAGCCGGCACTGGTCAGGGCCGGCCAGAAAATGCTCGAACGACTGGGCTACGCGGTCCTGTCCACAACCGATGCCTCAGAGGCCTTTGAAGCCTTTAAAAAAGCACCCTATTCTTTTGATGTGGTTATAGCGGATAAAACCATGCCGGGCATGACCGGATTTGAACTGGCTTCGGCCCTCAAACTGATCCGTCCCGACATTCATATTATTATCTGTACCGGATACAGCGAATCGGACGACCGCGACAAAGCCCAGGAACTGGGTGTGGACGATTTCATACTGAAGCCCATCAGGACCCGCATATTGGCCGAATCCGTCCGCAAGGTACTTACCTGATCCCGCCCCGCTTCAGGTGTAAAAGATTTTAACACTCAACAGGTTGACATCGCCGTTTAGTCAACTGCCGACATACCCAAAAACCTGAAAAAACAGCATCATGGTACCGGTATTTCTAAAAATCCCGAAACACATGATACCTAACCCCAATCCGTATTTCCTTTCTTTTTTGCTGCCGTTTTGCTATAGAAAAGAATAAAAATTTTACACCGGCGATATCTAAACAATCTATTTGAATGCAATATACATAATATATAATAAATAAAAGCTTTTTTAACTTAAAGAATGCTTGCAAAAAGTATTTATTTAATGTATTTTTTTTGACTATTATGGAGTAAACTAATAAAGAAGTATTAGTAAAATCAATACCTAACACTCTGTAAGCCGATAACAGTCGTTCATGTCGGCAGACCCGTTTTTTTACGCCGGCATCAAGAGAATAGAAATTGCACATACATTAAACATTGTAAGTCTTACAAACATTACTTTTTTTTTGGAACGTGAAAGGAGGTAGTATGGGCAGGAAAACAAACCCTGAGTATATGAACACCGTCGGCCGGCAGTACAACCAGCTTATGGAACACTGCAAGGCGAACCTGGACAAGGTGGAGAATGAGTTGCCGCCCGCTCGCGAAGAGCTGAGTGAAACCTTAAAGGATGGTGGCGTCAGCAGGCGCGATTTTATCAAGTGGTCGTCCATCATGACCGCCACCCTGATGCTGCCTCCCATGTTCAAACCCATGGTTGCCCGGGCAGCGGAAAGCTTCAGCCGCCTCCCGGTTGTGTGGCTGCACTTAGCAGAATGTACCGGTTGCAGCGAAGCCCTGCTGCGAACCTCCTACCCCAACATCGATGATATTCTGCTGGACACCATTTCGCTTGAATACCATGAGACCCTTATGGCGGCTGCCGGCCACCAGGCCGAACAGAACCTTGAAAAAGCTATGCATGACTTCGACGGCAAATTCATCTGCGTTATCGAAGGCGCCATTCCCACCGGCCTGGACGGCAAGTATCTTACCCTGGGCGCGAACGGTAAAACCGGCCTTGAACTTGCCAAAGAAGTTACCTCCAAGGCTGCTGCCACCATCTGCATCGGAAGCTGCTCCTCCTTCGGTAATGTTCAGGCCGCAAAGCCGAACCCCACGGACGCCAAAGGCATCAGCGACGCTCTCGGCATCCCCACCGTCAACATCGCCGGCTGCCCGCCGCACCCGGCCAATTTTGTCGGCACCCTGCTGCACTTCCTGATGTTCGGCGGTCTGCCGCCGGTTGATTCCCTGGGACGCCCGCTCTGGGCCTACGGGAAACGCATCCACGACTTTTGCGAACGCCGGCCGCATTACGATGCAGGCGAATTCGTGGAAGAATGGGGTGACGAACCGGCTAAAAACGGCTGGTGCCTCTACAAGATGGGCTGCAAAGGCCCTTACACCTTCGCAAACTGCAGCAAGGTTCGCTTCAACGATGGTATCTCCTGGCCGGTTATGGCAGGACATGGCTGCATGGGCTGCACCGAGCCCGGATTCTGGGACACCATGGCACCCCTGGAAAAACCGATCTCGGAAAAAACCATACTCGCCAATGAACGCACCGTTGACAAGCTGGGCGTTGCGGCACTCGGCGCAACCGCAGCCGGTATCGCAATTCATGCCGTAGCTTCAGCGGTAAAAGGTCATAAACCGGACAAAGAATAATAACCTGTTAAAATTTCACAGGAGGTATACAGATGGGAAAAAGACTTGTTGTAGATCCGATCACCAGGATCGAGGGTCATTTAAGAATAGAAGTCGAGGTCGACGATAATAACGTTATCAAGGACGCCTGGAGTTCCATTACTCTGTGGCGTGGAATCGAACAGATTCTAAAAGGGCGCGACCCGCGCGACGCCGGCCTTATGGTCCAGCGCTTCTGCGGTGTTTGCACCTATTCACACTACGAAGCCAGCATCCTGGCCTGCGAAGACGCCTTCGGCGTAAAACCGCCGCCCAACGCACGCCTGGTCAGAAACCTGATTAAAGGCTCCCAGTACATTTATGATCACATCATGCACTTTTATCACCTGCACGGCCTGGACTGGGTTGACATTGTCAGCGCTCTTTCGGCCGACCCGCGCAAGGCCGTTGAAATGGCCAAAGGCTATCATGAAAATCCGTACAACTGTTCCGAGACCCACTACCGGGCGGTTCAGAAACGCCTGACCAAGTTCGTCAAATCCGGACGCCTGGGCCCCTTTGCCAATGCGTACTGGGGAAACCCCTCCTACAAGCTTCCGGCAGAGGCCAACCTGATCATCGTATCGCATTATCTCGACGCGCTGGAGGTATCCAAGCTGGGCGCCCAGATGATGGCCATTTTCGGCGGCAAAAACCCGCACCCGCAGAGCCTGGTTGTGGGAGGCGTGACCAGTGTTATGGACGTACTCGACGCCCATCGCCTGGGACAGTACCAATTCCGTCTGAACGAAATCAAAGACTTTGTGGAACGCGCCTACCTGCCCGACGTACTGCTGGCAGCCCCCTACTATGCCGACGAAGGCGTCAAGGGTATCGGCGCCGGCGACAAGAACTTTCTGTGCTACGGCGGCTTCCCGCTGGATGACGACTGGCACAAAACCCTGCTGCCCAGCGGCGTTGTTAAGGGCGGCGACATTGCCAACCCCATGGAACTCGACGAGCAGAAAATCACCGAAGAGGTCAAGCACTCCTGGTATAAAGGCGAGGCAGCCCTGCATCCCTACCAGGGCGAAACCGATCCCGAATATACCGGTTTTGACGGCAACGGCAACGTCAAGGGCGACGAAAAGTACACCTGGGGCAAGGCTCCTCGCTACGACGGACTGCCCTACGAAGTCGGCCCCCTGGCCCGCTTCATCGTGGGCTACGCCCAGGGACACGAAGGCATCAAGGCCCTGGTCGATTCAACTCTGAAGGCCACCGGCCTGCCCGTTACGGCGCTGTTCTCCACCCTGGGCCGTACCGCTGCCCGCGCCCTTGAAACCAAACTGGTTGCCGACCAGGTACAGGGCTGGATCAATGAAATGGTACAGAACATCAAGTCCGGCGACACCCGCACCTGGACCCGTTGCGATGTTCCTCAGAGCGGTGAAGGACGTGGTTTGGATGAAGTTCCCCGCGGAGCACTGGGCCACTGGATCAGAATTGAAAACAAGGTCATCGCCAATTATCAGGCGATTGTTCCTTCAACATGGAACAGCGCACCGCGCGACAAAGCCGGTCAGCGCGGGCCCTACGAGCAGTCACTGATCGGCACCAAGCTCGCAAACATCGATCAACCTCTTGAAATCTTGAGAACCATTCACTCTTTTGATCCCTGCATGGCCTGTGCGGTGCATATCATCGACCCGAAAACCGATACGATCAGAAAATTCAAGGTTCTCTAAAAAAAGATTACGAAAGGAGGTTGCTGTGGCACAAATTGAAAAAAAACATGAATGGACGATTGCAATCCGCTTGGCCCACTGGGGCAGGGCATTCTCCATTTTTGTCCTGATTGCAACCGGCTTTTATATTGCCAGTCCTTTCACCGTATTCAGCGGTGAAACGACCGACAAGTTCCTGATGGGTAATATGCGGTTCTACCACATCCTTTTCGGTGTGATCCTGACCTTTGTATTCATTATCCGTCGGTACCTGACACTGTTCGGCAGAAAAAGCTCGGATCTTCGCGATCTGTTTGCATGGACCGACATTAAGAACATGATCAAACAGATCAAGTTTTATGCCCTTATATCCACCAAAGCTCCCGAAGACAAGTACCTGTACGGCCCTTTTCAGTCTCTGGTTTATACCGGGCTTATGTTCATGGTGCTGTTTATGGTGGTTACCGGGCTGATCCTGACCGGTGCCTGTTATCACAACGGCCTGACCGAAATCGTCTACGCGATCCTGAAACCCATTGAAAATCTGATGGGCGGTCTGGCAAACGTGCGTTTCATGCACCATATATTCACCTGGCTCTTTATTCTTTTTATTGTTGTACATGTATACATGGCCTTCTGGTACGATATCATCTTTGGAAAGGGAACGGTTTCATCCATTATTTCCGGTAACATTTTCAAGGAAACCCATTAGTATCGGTTTGACCGTTAATGAAATTGCACCACCGGAGAGGGGAGACACATCTTCTCCCCTCTCCACACGTTGATTATGGAAACAGAAACAGATATTATCGTTCTTGGTCTTGGCAATATCCTGCTGCAGGATGAAGGTTTCGGCGTTCACTTCATCAAATGGTTTTCCGAGAATTACCGGGTTCCCGAGCAGGTCCGCCTCGTCGACGGCGGAACCCTTGGATACGGACTGCTTGACACGGTTACTTCCTGCAAAAACCTGCTTATAATCGACGTTATGAAAGCGGACGACACCCCCGGCTCACTGTACCGGTTTACCCGGAGTGAAATGGAGCAGCGTCGCCCGGCGGCCACCTCAGCCCATGAGGTTGAATTTGTGGATGTGCTGAACAAGGCCGATCTGATGGACCAGTGCCCGGATGTTGTGTTCCTGTGTATTGTTCCGCAGGACATAAAAGATATGAAGCTTGAAATGACACCGATCATGCATGAGCGGTTCTCCGACATGGAAAAACTTTTGCTCAAGGAACTGACGGCCTTCAACGTACACCCGGAAAGGCTGCCCGGTGCATGAACTGTCGCTGATTCAGTCGCTGCTTGATATCGTAGACGAATATGCCGCCCGGCACCGGTTTGAAAAGGTCAACTGCCTGCAGCTTTCCTTTGGCTGCATGTCGTGCATTGACCCCAAGTCCCTTGAGTTTGCCTTCGACGTGCAGTCTAAAGGCACAAAAGCCGAAGGGGCACGGCTGGAATTCGATATCCGGCCCGCGGTTATTTACTGTTTTTCCTGTGAACAGGAACATGAGCAGCAACATTACAGTGGAGACTGTCCCCAATGCGGCGGGCGGCAGGTAACTCTCACCGGCGGAACAGAGGAGTTGAAGCTGGTAGAAATGGATGTAGACTGACCACCGCATACCCAATACGAATACCGAAACGCGCAACTGCGCTTCAGTCGTTTCGTTTTTCGCTATTCGCTTTGATGAACAACAAATATTTAGGAGTTAGAGCCGTGTGTATAGGCTTTCCCGGAAAAATCCTCTCGGTCACTGAAGACAACTACGCTGTCATCGATATCGGCGGAACCAGGAGGGAGGTCTGCCTCGATGTTATCGACGAGGAAGTAACTGTGGGCGATTACGTTATCTGTCATGCCGGATTTGCAATGCATCGCGTGGATGAGGATGCCGCCCGGGACAAGCTGGACATGCTGCAGGAAATAATTGATAAGGAAATTTATTAACATTAAAAAAAATATAGAAAGGGGTGATACCACAAAGGTAGAGAAGGAAATATTTTTTAGACAAAAACTGTTTGTTTAACAACGTGCTATTTACATGACCACTGAAAGAAAGGAACTTGCAATGAAACGTTTAACAGCCGTTTTTTTAACCCTTAGTATTTGCTTTGCGCTGGCCGGAACTGCCCTGGCCGGGGACGACAAGCCTTTTTCACGGTTTATCCATCCCCTGAGCAACCCGGTATACAACATCGACCCGCGTAATGAAACAACAATTCGTGTTATTCATGCTCATCAGAAAATGCCTGAACACATCCGGACAATCCTGGGGAAGGTAAAACTGGATGGTGATCTCGCCGTGTCCGCTCTGCAGTTGACCTATGCCTTTAACGAAAGATTTTCCCTGGTTGCAGAAAAAACCGGCTACATCAACTTCAACCCCGACTACACACTGGAAGACCAGACCGGTTGGGGCGACTATGGCGCAGGTATCAAATATGCTTTCATCTACGACCCGGAAAACGAATTCATCCTCTCCGGCCGCCTGCTGGTTGAGATGACCCAGGGTAGCCGCAACACCTTCCAGGGTAACGGCGAAGGTAATTTCGCCCCCTCGCTCAGCTTCCTGAAAGGTATGGGCAAATGGCAGTTCAACGGAACCATCGGCGGCATCCTGCCCATCGACGGCGACGACGAGAGCATGATGATCTACGACAGCTGGCATGTAAGCTATGCCGTAACCCCCAAGCTTTTCCCTCTGCTCGAGCTCAACCACTTTGCAGTTATTGACGAGGGTGACCATGATGAACTGGTTGCCAGCATCGTTGAATTTGAGGGCGGCGACCTGATCAACCTGGGATCCCAGCACGGTAAAAAGAACAAACACATCGTTACGCTGGCAGCCGGTTTCCGCTATCGCCTGCTTGAGAACGTCGGTTTCATCCAGAATGTAGACATGGGTGTTTCCTACGAATTCCCGCTGACCGACAAAAACAAAAACCTGATGCGCGACCGCTGGACCTTCGACCTCGTCGTCTATTTCTAAGGCAGTCCGTTTCATTTACGTTTTAAGGAGTACAGGCTATGCCGGTGGTCATCCACCGGCATAGCCTTTCTTGACACATGAAGCATATCGACGAATACAGAGATCCGGCCCTGGTGAAAGGACTTCTGCAGGGTATTGAAAAACGGGCCGCACAGGCGCAGGCTCCCGTAACCATCATGGAGGTATGCGGCAGTCATACCAATGCCATCGGCAAGTACGGCATTCGGGGCATGCTGCCGGAAAGCATCCGTCTGGTTTCAGGGCCTGGTTGCCCGGTCTGTGTTACCTCCGTGCATGATATTGATTGTGCCCTGCACCTTGCCGGACGCTCCGGGGTCGTTTTTGCCACATTCGGCGATATGCTGCGCGTGCCGGGAACCGGCGGCAGGTCTCTCCAGCAGCTTCGTGCCGAGGGTGCGGATATCAGGATTGTCGCCTCACCGACCGACTGTCTGCAGATTGCTGCGGAGGCCCCCGACCGTGAAATTGTATTTATGGGTATCGGATTCGAAACAACGTCCCCCGCAATCGCCGCCGTAATAAAAACGGCTGAAAAAAGGGGGGTCGCCAATTTCAGCGTACTGTCGGCCCATAAAGTTATTCCACCCGCAATCGATGTTTTGATCAGCGATCCGGCCCTGGCTCTCGACGGGTTCCTGTGTCCGGGGCATGTCAGTATCGTTATCGGAGCCGATGCCTACCGGCCCATCGTCGATGCCGGACGCTCGGCCGTTATTACCGGTTTTGAGCCGGTTGATATCCTGGAAGGGGTCTATATGATCCTGGGACAAATTATTGAAAACAAACCCGATGTCGCCATACAGTACACCCGCGGGGTGAAACGAGAAGGAAGCCCCCCGGCCCGGCAATTGCTGAACGAGGTTTTCAACAGTGCCGACGCGCGCTGGCGCGGTTTGGGCATAATACCCGGCAGCGGGCTTTGCATACGTGAAGAGTATCAATCCCTGGACGCCCTGCACAAATTCGACATACCTGAAATACAGTCTGAAGAACCGAAAGGCTGCCGTTGCGGTGATATCCTGCGGGGCATTATCCGGCCTCCGGAATGCCCTCTTTTCCGCACGGCCTGCAACCCTGCTTCTCCGGTCGGCCCCTGCATGGTCTCCTCGGAGGGGACCTGCGCAGCCTATTATAAATATCACTGAAGGAGGTAGTTATCTGATGAAAATAAGTGTTGTTAAGAACATCCTGGATGCCAATAATCGCATAGCCGATGAAAACAGGGCTCTGTTCGACGAAAAAAAGATTTTTGTAATCAACCTCATGAGCTCACCCGGAGCGGGCAAAACCACCCTGGTTGAAAAAACCATCGAAGCCTTGAAGAACACCTATCGTATCGCCGTTATCGAAGGCGACATCCAGGACACCTATGATGCCGACCGCATTGCCAAACATAATATTCCGGTTGTACAAATCAACACCGGGGGGTCCTGCCATATCGACGGCAACATGGTGCGCGAAACCCTGCCGTCTTTCAACCTCGATGAACTCGACCTGATCATTAATGAAAATGTGGGCAACCTTGTGTGCCCGGCCGAATTCCAGATCGGTGAAAATGCCAAAGTGATGATACTGAGTGTGCCGGAAGGTGCCGACAAGCCCTCGAAATACCCCCTGATGTTCCAGGAATCATCCGTTATGATTATCAACAAGACCGACCTGCTTCCCTATGTGGACTTCGACATGCAAAAGGCCGAGCAGGACGCCGGTGGTCTGAATCCAGACCTCAACATATACAAGGTATCCTGCAAAACAGGTGAAGGTCTTGATCAATGGGTTTCCTGGCTTTCCAACCAAATTGAAGCATTTAAACAGCAATAGTGCATGATACGAAGAGTCCTCTATAGTTTTACCGGCACTGTACAGGGGGTGGGTTTCCGCCCCTTTATCTACCGCATTGCATCAAAACTCAAGCTACACGGCTTTGTGCAAAACAGCCCCGGCGGCGTCCGGGCCGAGGTTGAAGGCCCTGATGAAGCTGTCCATCGTTTTTTGGACGATGTCCGGCAAACGCTACCGCCCTTGGCTGAAATCACCGGCATATCTTCAGAAGAAATACCGGTCCGGGAGGAGCCCGGGTTTTTCATCAGGGAAAGCCTGCAGGAGGGAGACAGGCACATACCAATCCCGCCCGACAGCGCTACCTGCGATGATTGCCTGCAGGAACTGTTTAACCCGGATGACCGCCGTTTTCGCTACCCCTTTACCAACTGCACCAACTGCGGTCCCCGCCTGACCATTGTCAGTGGCATTCCCTACGACAGGGAAAACACCTCCATGGCCTGCTTTTCGCTGTGCCCGGAGTGTCGGCAGGAATACGAAACCCCCTTCGACCGCCGGTTCCATGCCGAACCCAATGCCTGTTCTCTGTGTGGCCCGACTCTGCAACTGCTTGATGCAGATGGCCGGGAACTTCAGGTTGACGATCCGTTGCAAGAGGCTGTGGAGAGGCTTCTCAGCGGTGCCGTGATAGCTGTTAAAGGCCTGGGAGGCTTCCATCTGGCGGTTGATGCAAAAAACGACCAGGCGGTGCGCGAACTGCGCCAGCGCAAATTCCGCGAAGAAAAACCCCTGGCAGTAATGGTCAGGGACATGGAAACGGCATTGCAATTGTGCGAAGCAACAAAACGCGAGCAGGCCCTGCTGGAATCGCCCGAACGTCCCATCGTGCTGGTCCGCAAGAAAAAATTCACCACCCTTGCCCCGTCGGTGGCACCCGGCATGCCGGACCTGGGCATTATGCTGCCCGGCACACCCCTGCACCATCTTCTGCTGGAAAACATTTCCAGTGCGCTGGTCATGACCAGCGCCAACCGGACCGACGAGCCCATTTGCACCGGCAACCGCGAAGCCGTCAAGCGCCTGTATGGTATCGCAGATTTCTATCTTGTGCACAACCGCGACATACTCGTTCGCTGTGACGACTCCATTACCATGGTGGCTGCCGGCGATATCCGGCTCATGCGCCGTGCCCGGGGCTTTGTACCCAATGCCGTCCCGCTGCAGGAGCCCCTGCCCGGCGTGCTTGCCCTTGGACCGCACTTGAAGGCAACGGTCTGCATTGTAAAAGGCGACCGGGCCTACCTGAGCCCCCACATCGGGGACATGGAAACACCCCAGGCCCGGGATTTCTTTCATGAAAGCGTTGACCTGATGCAAAACATCACCCAAAGCACCCCAGGGGTCATTGCCTGTGATTTACACCCGGGCTACTATTCCACCCGGGCGGCCGCCGACATGCAGGCCGAAACAGTTATTCCGGTGCAGCATCATCATGCCCACATTGTGGGATGCCTGGCGGAAAACGCTGCAACTGGTCCTGTGATCGGGATTGCCATGGACGGTACCGGATACGGCGAGGACGGACACATATGGGGCGGCGAATTTTTGATTGCCGATACCTGCTCCTACACCCGGGCTGCCCATATCAAGTATTTTCCCCTGCCCGGCTCCGAACAGGCAATACGCGAACCATGGCGTATCGCGGCAGCTTTGCTGCAGTCCGCTTTTCCCGACGACTGGAAGGAAAAGGCTCACAGCCTTGATCTTCCGGACCGCGAAGGGGCTCTCGACACCATTGAAACAATGCTGCGCAAAAACCTCAACTGTCCCCGCACCTCAAGCCTCGGGCGACTGTTCGACGGCGTGGCCGCCCTGCTTGGGATTCGCCGGAAGGTGTCCTTTGAAGGCCAGGCCGCCATGGAACTCGAAGCCGCGTCTGTACAGACAAATGGCAGCGTACTGCCCTTTTTAATTAATACCGATGAAATCCCCTTTCAGCTTGATTTCTCTCCCCTGATCAGGGATATTGTTGAGAAGCGCCGTGCAGGAGGAAGCACCGCACAGCTTGCAGCCTCTTTTCACCTGACCCTTTGCCATGCTTTTGCAGACACCGCGGAACTGCTGCGGCAGAAACATTCGTTATCCCGGGTGGCCCTCAGCGGAGGCTGTTTTCAAAATCGGCTTTTGCTTGAAAGATGCAAAGAGGAACTGGGAAAAAGGTCGTTTAAAGTATATACTCACCGCCTGATACCCACCAACGATGGCGGCATAGCCCTGGGACAGGCAGTGTGCGCCGGAACGAGAATCAAAAACAACCCCACAGAAAGGCAGACAACCCCATGAGCACCGACACAATTCTACTCGAACACGGCGACGGCGGCCTCTTGTCCAACAAACTCATAGCGGAAACGTTTTTACCGCTGCTTAAAAACGATCTCCTGGAGCGCATGGAAGACTGCGCTGTCATGGAAATCGGGGGGCAGCGCCTTTCTTTTTCCACCGACTCATATGTAGTACAGCCCTGTTTTTTCCCCGGCGGCGACATAGGCTCCCTGGCCGTTCACGGTACGGTAAACGATCTGTCCATGGGCGGTGCGACGCCGCTGTATCTGAGCGCCGGATTTATCCTGGAGGAAGGGTTTCCCCTGGACGACCTGAAAAAAATCGTGGCCTCCATGGCCGAGGCCGCACAAAAGGCCGGGGTCCGTGTTGTAACCGGCGACACCAAAGTGGTTGCCCGGGGTGCCGCCGACGGCATTTTCATCAATACCGCCGGAATCGGGCACATCACCTACCCGGGAGACATTTCCGTGAGCAGCATCCGCCCCGGCGATGCAATTATTCTTAACGGCCACATCGGCGATCACGGAGCGGCCATTATGAGCAAACGGGAAAACCTGGGGCTTGAAACCGATATTCTTTCGGATTCGGCACCCCTGAGCGGCCTTGTAGCAGACATATTACAGGCCAGCCCCGCCATTCACTGTATGCGCGATGCCACCCGCGGTGGCCTGGGGGCAATTCTGGCGGAGATTGCACAGCAGTCAGGGGCAGGCATCACAATTGCGGAAAACAGCATTCCGGTAAAAGATTCTGTCCGTGGGGTCTGCGAAATCCTGGGCCTGGACCCCCTGTTCCTGGCAAATGAAGGTAAAATGGTTGCTTTTTGCCCTGGAAACGATGCACAGGCCGTGCTCCAGGCTATGCAAAACCATGAATACGGCCGCGATGCCGCCATCATCGGAACGGTTGGAGAGAGCGACCGGGGCCGCCTTATCCTGGATACGGCCATCGGCGGACAACGCGAAATCGACCTTCCGGCAGGTGAACTGGTTCCGCGAATCTGCTGACCTTTCTGCTCCCAAAGCAGCCCCAGCCTGAACTTGACAAAACGATTATTTCCTATATAACTATTCGGCATAGACGCTACCGTATTGGGGGAATCCTTCACGTAGACACTAAAAATGGGTACAGATTCTTTTCTGCAACTTGACGATGGGGCATCCATTGCCGTAGTCGGTGGAGGGCCGACCGGCTCTTTTTTCAGTATTTTTGCGCTTAAAATGGCAAAAATGATGGGAAAGGACCTGAACGTCACCATCTTCGAGCCCAAGGATTTCACCAGGGAAGGCCCTGCCGGCTGCAATCACTGCGGCGGCGTTATTTCCGAAATAATGGTTCAAACCCTGGCACTTGAAGGCATTATCCTGCCCGACTCGGTGGTTCAAAAAGGCATCAACTCCTTTAAGCTGCACACCAGCTATCAGAGCACTCACATTGAAACCCCTTCCGAAGAGCGAACCATTGCAACCGTCTATCGCGGGGGTGGTCCCCGCGGCCGCATTGCCGAAGACAAAGAAAGCTTCGACCGCTATCTTCTGAATCTTGCGATTAAAGAGGGGGCGGTCCACGAGCAAAAAAAAATCGATTCCATTACCTATAACAATAAAAAGCCGGTACTCTTCTCAAAAAGGTGGGAACTCTGTTCTCCGGACCTGGTGGTGGGCGCTTTCGGACTGAACGCAACCTCGGCCAAAGTTTTTGAAAAAATGGGTTTCGGCTACCGCATGCCTAAAGTGACTACCGGGGCAGTTGCCGAATTCTTTTTTGATCCGGAGATAATAACCGAGCATTTCGGCAGCTCAATCCACTCTTTTTTACTTCCCGATAAAAACATCCGCATGGCGGCTTTTATTCCAAAAGGCACCTACGTAACCGTCTGCATTCTCGGCAAAGAAATCAACGCCAAAACCGTTGAGCAGTTTCTCGAACTACCGGCGGTAAAAAAAATAATGCCTCACAAGCAGAGCTATAAGCCCGACTGCATGTGCCTTCCTAAAATCAACCTGGACGCCCCTCGCACCGCCTTTGACGACCGGGTCATTGTTTGCGGCGACGCCGGTTCTACCCGTCTGTACAAAGACGGCCTGGGGGCGGCCTATTCCATGGGTAAATCCGCCGCAAAAGCCGCTGTATTCGACGGGGTCGGCAAAAAAGACTTTCAAGGCGCTTTCTATCAGGCCTATAAAAACACCAACACCGATAACCTGTTCGGCAAATACCTTTTTATGGTTACCGATTTGTACCGTAAAAGCCGTATCATGACCCAGGGTATGGTTAATGTGATCCAGCAGGAGCAGGAAAAAAACGATGGCAAAAAATTGATGAGTTCAATTATCTGGGACATGTTTACCGGCAATAAAAAATACAAGAATGTGGTGCTGAGCGCATTCAACATGCGTCTGCACCTGGATCTATGGAGAGAGTTTTTAAAAAGTATTTTTTAGGAGAAACCAGTGGAAAAAGGCGAACTGGGAAAAAAATATGGCAATGGCGACTTTCTTTTCAAAGAGGGTGAACATTCCGACGTAATGTATGTGGTGCAATCCGGCAAAGTAAACATCATTAAAGACACATCCAAGGGCACGGTAACCATCGCAACCATCAAACCCGGAGAGGTTATCGGTGAAATGTCGTTGTTCGACAACCTGCCTCGCTCTGCCGGCGCCGTCGTCGATGGCGATGCCAGGGTACTCAGCATCGACCGCAAAAAACTCTTCACCACCATCAGCAAAGACCCCACCCTGGCTTTTAAGATCATCGAGACCATGAGCCGGCGCGTGCGCGCCCTGAACGACGAGATTGTACGCATGAACCGCTACAAACGGGAGGTCCTGGAATCCTTCTTCAACGTCGACGACATCTGCGATTATGTCCTCAAGGAACTCAAACAAATCCTTTCCCCCGAAAATGCATCGGTGATGCTTGCAAGCGCCGACCGGGAAACCCTCTCCATTGCCGCCGCTTTCGGAATAGAAGCCGAAACCAAGGCCCAATTGAGAAAGGGCGACGGCATTGCAGGGAAGGTGCTTGAAAGCGGCAAAGCCGAGCTGGTAAACAAAGTCGCAGCCGACCAGCGCTATAAATCCGGCGGCCTGGATGTCACCTCGCTGTTGTGTGTACCCCTGGCGTATGAAAACGACATATTCGGAGTTATCAATGCCAGCAATACCTCTGAAACGCTCTTTACTGTAGACGACTTGAACAAGGCCCGGTCTTTTTCGTCGTGGGCCTCAATTGCCATTCAAAATGCATTGTGCTGCTCAAAACTGATGAGCGTATCGGACGACATTATGCAGCAGGCAACCATGCTGGACAGGGGGTAACCGAAGATGAACGACAGGATGCTTTCAAACAAAAGGATTGGTTTTCAAAGTCTTCTAATTACGGCGCTGCTTGTCGCTGCTCTCACCTGCGGCTGTCAACAGAAGTTCCCCATAATTGAAAGAAAGTGCAGCACCTGCCACAGGGCCTCTCTTGTGTATGAGCAGAAGCGCACACAATCGAGTTGGGATATTCTTATGTTCGGCATGAAAGCCCGCGGGCTCAAGGTAACCCCTGAGGAAGAACAGGAAATCGAAAAAATCCTGAAGGAACACTTGACCGAGCAGTAAGGGTCGCTTATTCAATATAGCCCTTTTTCCTGGCCCTTTCTTTGTCATAGAACTTTGCCATGCCGGTATTCAAATCATCAAATCCCAGCTTGCGATAAAACGCTTCCCTTCCCGGCACCACGTATATCAGCACCGGGCCGTCCGGCAGTCGCTTCAGCAGCGCCTCCATAATCATCCTGCCCACGCCCCGGCCCTGGTATTCAGGCAGCACCACTACATCGTATATAGCCGACTGATATTCACCGTCGGAAAGCGCACGCCCGAAACCGATCACCGTATCATCACAGTGTACCGTACAGACCACATAGCTTTTTTCCGCCGCACGCTGCAGCTTGTCGGGCTCTTTATTGCGCAACGGCACCTGCTCAAAAATGCCGCACACCGCCTTCCAGTCTATATGGTCCGGCCCGTATCTGATTTCAACGTCCATTATAAACACCCCCATAAAGAAAACGACATACTTAATCCATACAAATGATTGCGCCTAAAAGCAAACAAAAAAGATGACCTGCCCGAGCCTCATGGTATACAATATTCAGCATGGTACAAACGCATGGTACAAAGCCGTGAAGATCAAATCCTTTGAGTTCAACCTGCGTGAACTTGCCGGCTCCCTGGGCGACCTCGGCACCCTCCTGCCCCTGACCATCGGCTACATAGCCGTATGCGGGGTGGATCCCGCCGGCCTGTTGATAATGCTGGGACTTGCCAACATCGTAACCGGCCTTATCTACCGCCTTCCCATGCCCATTGAACCCATGAAAGTGCTGGCGGTTGTTGCCATCGCCCAGCACTGGTCACCCTCAATGGTCTACGCCGCCGGTATCGGCATGGGAATTATCTGGACGGTCATGGCCCTTACCGGATTGATGCGGTTTATTGCCAAAATAACACCCCTGTCGGTTATTCGCGGCATACAGGTTGCCCTGGGCGTGATGCTGGCTATTGAGGCCTTCAAGCTGATGTCCGCCTCCTGGCTGCTGGGTGCCGTTTCCATCGTTATTGTACTGACCCTGCGTAATAACCGCTACGCACCTGCCGCCGTGGTGCTGATAGCCCTTGGCATAGCGATTATGTTCTTTCGAAAACAGCTGGGCGGTATTACCAACCCCGGCTTTTCCCTGCCCCAACTCGCAACCGTTACCCCGGAGGAGATATGGCAGACCCTGGTGCTGGCCGGCTTTGCCCAGATTCCCCTCACCGCCACCAATGCGGTCATTGCCACCGTGGCCCTTATTACGTCATACTGGCCGGAACGTCGGGTTACCGAACGGCAACTCTCGCTGAACATGGGCATTATGAACCTGGTGGCCCCGCTTTTCGGCGGCATGCCCCTGTGCCATGGTTCCGGCGGTCTTGCAGGGCAACACTATTTCGGGGCCCGCACCGGCGGAGCCAATATTATTGAAGGCACTATTGAAATCTGCCT
>JANQGV010000179.1 GCA_028282925.1 Thermodesulfobacteriota bacterium | reverse complement strand
GTATCGGTATTGAGCCGTGTGACCCAGCAATTGCCCCTGACCTCGGCTCCATACCAGCGCGCCTTGGGAAGGGCGATGGTCAGGGCATTGGCCTGGGCTGCCGTTACAATGCCAAGGCCAATGCCCTGACCATCGCCCTTCCCAAGGCGCGCTGGTATGGAGCCGAGGTCAGGGGCAATTGCTGGGTCACACGGCTCAATACCGATACGAGCGGCACAAAGGTGATCAGCGCCACGTATCTCAAGCGCAGCACCACCGCCCTGGGAACGGAAACGGTGGAGCGGAAAACCATCACCGCCGACAAATTCGTGCTGGCCGGGGGCGCCATGATGACCCCCATGCTGCTGCACTGGTCGGGCCGCCTGGGGCGCAGCCTGGCCGACTCATCGGGGCAGGTGGGCAAGAACCTGCGGGGCCATTTTCTGCGGGCCTCCTATTCGGTGCTGAACCGCGACGATTTGCGGACCTACCAGGGCAACCTGGTGGAGTTGAACGACCAGTATGCCAACTATGATAACGGCTACCTGCTTGAATTCAATATGGTGGCCCCGCCCACCTACCTGGGTGCCATGATCGAGGTGATGGAAACCGAAGACCTGCTCAGGTTGATCGGCCTGCCGTTCAAGCGTTTGATGCGCAACTACAGCAAGTTAATTATTTTTGCCCCCCTGGTACGCAGCTACGATGAAGGATTTACCGAAAACACCATCATGCCCCATGCCTTGCGGCGAAACCGCTACGGCGACCCCATGCCGGTGGTCACCTTCGAGCCCAATGCAAAGGAAAGCGACTGGCTGCAGGCCGCGGTTTCCCATTCCCAGAAAATCATGCTGGCCGCCGGTGCCGATCAGGACCAACTCTTTACCGGCGGCATCGATGTAGTGCATAAGGTGGGAACGTGCCGTATGGGTACCGACCCCACAACATCGGTTACCGACCTGGACGGAAAATGCTGGGATATGGACAATCTCTGGATTGCCGACGGCAGCCTGTTTCCGGCCCCCCTGCTTGCAAACTGTGCCTTTATTATTTATGCCCTGGCCTACAAGGTTGCCGACGGGATGCTGGGCCGTGAAAGCAGAATGGCGAAGAAATCCTCCTCTTATAACGTGTTATAATATCAACAGATTTTATAACCATTCCTGTTTCCTGTCTTTGATACTTAACAGTTAATTTTACTGCATTCGGTCCGATACCTAAAACAATGGGGAGGCTTCCTGAATGTGTGTCATGGCCGTTGATTTCAGTTCATTGAAAGGGTGAATCATGGATTATAAAAAGTCTGTAGAATGTTCGGGAGACCCGCAAAAGGCTATTGGGATTGCCAAGTCGGTTACATACAAGTGAATCGGCAGTTGTATCAGTGGAACGCCGACACCTATTGCGACGCCCATATACATAGGCCACGTTTCCTCGAAAAGAAACGCGAATAGAACCCAAAACACTACCCCGAGAAAAAGCGCCGGTCCTCCGAGGAGGAATATCAGAAATTTCTTAGCTTTTGTAATGCCTTCAAAACCGGCGGACACAGTCAAACGATACTCTTTTATGGAAATTTCAATCGGTGAGGCACCATACATGGTATTGCCGGTGGCTGTCTTGGTATAGCCTCCTTCATGTTCAGCTGAGATAGTGGAATCAGTAACATCAATAATGCTATAGCCGGACTGCACAAATATCGCCATGGTCATGAAAAAACGTGCTTATCACGCCCTGGATACACTCGCTCACAATTTGACAATGCTTTCGGAATAGAAACAAAGGAGCGTGATGAAGATCGTGAAGCAGGACGGCTTACTCAATACATTTATTGATACCATGGAAAGACACCGCCATCCTTCTAAAAAAGCGGAGACTCCTGATGCTACCTTGCAGAAACTGCAAAAGTACATAGTAAACGAATGTCCCTAGTGACGCTCGTGACGCTCCGAAAAGCATCCAAGTGGGGTAGTATCTGTGTTTTGTCGTGAAGTGTCATACAGTAGAGAGAAACAGGGCAGGGTAGTCTTCCTAGCCATCCTCCTCTTGGATCCAGATCTGGTTGCGGCCGCCTTTCTTGGCTTTGTACAGCAGGCTGTCGGCCCGTTCAAGAAGCTCCTTGCCCGGCACATGGGTATCCTGGTCCATGTACGCAAGTCCCCCACTCAGGGTCACCTTGAGCGGTCTGTCGGCCCCGGGGAAATCGTGCTCCTGGCAGCGTTGGCGGATACGTTCGGCAACAACCGTTGCGCCGGCCAGATCGGTGTCGGGCATAATCACTACAAACTCCTCTCCCCCGTAGCGGCACACCGCGTCCAGGCTTTTGCGGACCGATTTTTTCAGGATTTCGGCGGTCTCGCGCAACACAGTATCGCCCTGCTGGTGGCCGTACTGGTCGTTGAATTTTTTGAAATGGTCGATGTCGGTAATGAGAATCGCCAGCTTGCCTCCGTAGCGCTTGATGCGGTTTTCTTCTTCGGAAAGGCGCAGATCGAAATAGCGGCGCACATACAGGCCGGTGAGTCCGTCGTATACGGCCTGCTGGAAAAGGCGTGTGGTTTCAAGGGCTATGGCAACCACGGTCAGGAGCACAATCAGGGGCTGCATAATGATGGGGGTCAGGGTTAGGTCCTCAGGATGGTCGAAGGTCACGATGCCGATTGAGTTGTTGTTGGCCGCAACCAAAGGGGCGCAGAGGCAGTGGCGTCCGGGTTCGCCCCCTTCGCGGGTGGGCCACGGGATGCCCTCAATGTAGGTGACCGGATATTGCGCCGGGAGTTTTGAAGAGAGGACCTCTTCGCAGACCGCACCTTCCACCGGAAACTCAATAGTGCCGTCGGTATGGGGTTCAGAGATCATCCCTCCCGCGGCGATCAGTTTTTCGCCGGTCTGATCAAGCAGGAAAATGCCTACCCGGTCGGTCCGGCCGAAATCGGCCAGGCTTTCAAACGAGCGCTCTACAATCAGGGACTTGTCAAGATCGGTGAGCAGGAGCCGTGTAGCAAAACTCAGTGCGATAATATCGCCCTCGGGGTCAAAATCTCTTATTGGTTCCAATGGCACCTCCTGAATAGTGTCACAGTGCCCCCTAAGGTTGCATCATAGTAAAATCGATCACTTACGACAACACTTTTTTACTATCAGCCAAAAGTAAAAAGGCGACTGGTGTCGCCTTTTTTATCATTTTTTAGTCCGCTTTAACGCAAGAGGCTGTTGTTCAGGGGATAATGTATATGAAGTCGGCATTGTGGTTTATGTCGAGAAGCAGATCCAGAAACGTAAACAGGGGGTTCGGTGCGGCGGAAACCGGCTCATGCAGGGTCCGTACACCGAACGTATCAACATCTTCGAGCCGGTAGGTGTATCGGGTAAAGTTTTCAACCGTCTCGTCTACATACACATAGGTATGTCCCAGCCCGGTTCCCACGGCGGTTGGGATGATGTGTGTATTGATCTTCCTATAATCGTTTTCCGAACCGTCTGAGCGGTACAGGTTGAAGCCGAAGTTGTCTGTTTCGTCGCTGGTCTCCCATACAAGCGTTACCCTGTCGCTTCCCGGCAGGGCATAGAAAGATTGCAGGGTAATTGCAACCGGAAGCGTGTCGGATATGGTTGCATTGTCGTAAGCGGTAAACACCGCCCCCCAGCCGTCATTGGCATAGACATATGCGGTGTTGGTGAAGGTGCCGGATGTGTTGACGTTTACCAGGTATTCGCCGGAGCAGGAGCTGCCGGGAGCCAGGTCGTCATTAATGGCGTCCACATCAAGGTCGTCGCAGCCGGTCAGGTATACGCCGAAATCGTCGATGCCGTCACTTGGGGTTCCGGCATCGTCAACAACGGCAATATCATACAGCGGGTCAACGCCGACGTTTTCCACCTCGTAGCAGTATTTGACGGTGTCTCCCGGGGTGAACATCATGCCACCGTTGCCGGGGCAGGTGCCGGTTTCGGTCGTTACGGTCTTTGTTATGACCGGTTGCGGCTCGGGGCGCTCGGACACAACAGT
>JANQGV010000147.1 GCA_028282925.1 Thermodesulfobacteriota bacterium | reverse complement strand
TGGCAGCAGGCGCGCTGCAAAAAAGCGGCGTAACTGAACAGGCAGTGATCGGTGCCCTTCTCTATTATTTAACGGACAACCAAAACGCCGACGGCAGCTTTGGATTTGCCGCCGGTGGAGACGGCAGCCTGGCGGTTACGGCCCTGGCCGTGCCGGTGCTGGCCGGTTTTCAGCCCGCGTATAACCTTTCAGAGTACATTCAAAACGCCGCGGCCTATATCATGACCCAGGTACAGGGTGACGGTGGATTCGGCGAAGGCAACAGCACTGCTCTTGAAACGGCCCTGGCCGTCCGGGCTCTGGCAGCCGCAGGCAGCAATGCCGATGCCGTGCTGGCAGGCCGGGCATATCTGCTTGGTGTGCAGGAAGTAAACGGCTCCTGGCAGGACGATGCCTATACAACCGCCCTTGCCATGAGCGCATTGTACCAGGTGGCGATTGTAGACCGGGCCAATCTACGGGTTGAAGCAACATCGCTCAGCCTCAACCCGCAGTATCCGGCAGCCGGTCAGGACATAGTCCTTTCAGCTAGGGTGGACAATGCCGGAACCATTACGGCCGACAACGTGGCCGTAACATGCACCCTGGTGGATGACGAGGGCACCGAAACCGAAATCGGCATCCAAACCATTGCGACCATTTCAGCCGGGGGATCAGAGACGATTGAATTCACTATTTCCACCACAGGGTTGAGCGGTGCATCAACCGTGTATGTTGAAGCCGATCCCGAGAACCAGATTACCGAGTCGAATGAAACCGACAACCGGGCCAATATCGGCTTTACCGTAAGCACTCGGGCCGATCTTGTTATAACCGATTCCGATATCTCCTTTGACAATACTGCGCCGCTGGAAGGTGAGGCCTTCACGCTGACGGCGGAAATCCTCAACCGGGGTGAAACAGCCGCGCAGCAGGTTGCCGTTGCCCTTATGAACGGAACCGAGGAGCTTGGCCGGGTGGTGTTTTCTGAAATCGGGCCCTTGAGCACGGCCACGGCCACCTTTACCCTGACCCTCAATGCCGGTACCTATGGTTTTATCGTACAGGTTGATGCCGATAACAGCGTGGATGAAGCTGATGAGACCAACAACCAGGCGTCGGCGTCTCTGGAGGTAATAGCGCCGTCGTTTAACGGGGTGGACCTGTCGGTGACCTCAAGCGGCATAACCTTCAGCCCGGCCCATCCGGTGCAGGGCGATATGGTAACAGTTGCGGCCCTCATTCGCAACACCGGCGACCAGCGGGCATCCAGCGTGCTGGTGCGCATGTACGACGGCGAGCCGGGAAGCGGAACCCTGCTGATAGAGCATACCTACAGCGCAATAAACGGCGGCGATACCAAAATGTTGACCCTGAACGCCAATTTTCCGGCTGGAAGCCATGACATCCATGTGATGGTTGATCCTGATGGTGCAATAGCAGAAATAAGCAGGTTGAACAACAGTGCTTCCAAATCGTTTAACGTTTTGGTACCGGGAGAAAGTGTAGACCTGGCAGTGTCAGCCGATGATATCAGCTTTAACCCGGCAGTGCCGGAAACGGGCGATCCGGTTCAGATCGGCTGCGCGGTGCACAACAACGGAACGGTAGACCTGCAGAACGTGGGGCTGGTGCTGTATGACGGCAACCCGGATGCCGGCGGACGTCAGATGGTGCAGGAAGTAATCATTCCGCTGGTTCGTGCCTCGGAAACCATTCCGGTACAGGTTACCTATGATACAACCGGCTGGGGCGGATTGCATACCGTGTACGCGGTGGTTGACCCTGCGGGTGTGGTTGTGGAAACGAACGAAGAAAACAACCGGGCCTCAAAACCCTTGACCGTTACAAGTCAGGTTCAGGAAGACCTGGCGGTCACGGCAACAAATATTCAGGTGAATCCGGCAGAACCCTTGGCAGGTGAAACGGTCACCATCAGCTGGAATGTTGAAAACAGCGGAACCGTGCCGATAAGCTCGGTTGAAACATCGGTCTATTTCGGCAGCGTCCTGCTGGATACGGTTACGGTAGAAAACATCCCGGTGGGAGGGTCCGTCCCCGCGTCCACGGTCTGGGATACAACCGGCAGCGGCGGAACCCGGAACATTCGGGTGGTTGTGGATGGCCCGGGTGCTGTTACCGAGAGCAACGAATTCAACAACGAAGCCGAAATAGAACTCACCCTGAAAATAGCAGAGCTTGTTGTAACAAGTGATGCTATCCGGTTCTCGCCGGATCAGCCAATGGGCGGAGAAACTGTTACCATTACCTGCGCGGTGCAAAACAGCGGCAGTCTGGATGCCGGGGCCTTTGAAATCGGTTTTTATAACGGCGATACCGAAGCCGCAAGCCTGATAGAAACGGTACAGGTAACGGGCCTTGCAGCCGGTGCGGAAGACAATGCCAGCATCACGTGGCAGGCGCCCCAGGCCGACGGGTCATATAAAATTTACGTAAAAGCCGACCAGTTGGACGCGGTATCCGAGGAAAGTGAAGCCAATAATATTGCGCGCCGTACCCTGTACGTCAGCAGCCGGGCCGACCTGGTGGTGCAGTCTTCTTCGATTGCCACAGAGCCTGCCGCGCCTACGTCAAATCAGGCAATTACCGTCCGGGCCGTGGTGGAAAACCAGGGCAGCCAGAGCGTTGTGGGCGTTAAGGCGGCCTTTTATAACGGCGACCCGAATGCCTCGGGACAGATCATCGGCAGTCCGGTCGGTATAACGAAACTGTTCGGCGGTACATCGGAAACGGTTGAAAAGACCTTTTTCTTTGACGAAGGCTCCTATGACATCTATGTAGTTGCCGACCCGGAAAACCTGATTGACGAGGAAAACACAGCCAATAATACCGGTATGCTGACTCTTACGGTTGCCGGTTTTCAAGACCTTGCAATAAGCGATCAGTATATAACCATAACCCCGGCAACACCTGCTGCCGGCGACAACATGACCATTGCCGCAACTGTGCATAATGTGGGCGCGCATGGCCTATCGGATGTTGTTGTACGGTTTTATGAAGGCGATACTCCTATCGGCACCGATCAGGTTGTGTCAATCGGCGGTGAATCTTCCCAAACCCTGTCGGTACCATTTCCCAATGCGGCTGCGGCAACCTATGAGTTTTCGGTGGTAGTGGACCCGGACAATGCAACCGATGAAAACGATGAAACCAATAACCGGGCATCAAAAACGGTGGTTGTGGGAGGTAATACCCCTCCGGTTATTACCTCCGTGCCTTCTGATGAGCAGGGCTGTGTGGAAGCCGGTGAGCACACCGAGCCATGTTCCGATAACGACACCTGCACAGGGGCCGGGCAGTGCCTGGCAATTGTCCGGGTTACTGTCGGACATGGGTATGCCTATAACGTAGAGGCCGAAGACCAGAACGGCCACGACCTCACCTTCGCACTCGCCGTGTCGCCGGATACTATGACCATCGATAATGCGACCGGCCTGATCACCTGGATGCCGTCTGATGTTCAGGTAGGTGCCAATTTTGTAACGGTAACGGTTACCGACGAGCAGGGCGCCGCCGACAACCAGACCTTTGCAGTAGTGGTGGAGGCATTTGATGGCTATTACGCGGACTGCGGTAATCCTGGGGGAGACCCGGGGCTGGTACGTGGCAACCCTGTCGTTATCCAGTGTTCCACCGACCTGCCGGATAGTGCCCTTACGGCCAGCACCGATCCAACCTCTGTTCAGTACAGCTACAGCGGCCTGAGCAGCCAGGCAGCATATATTGCAAAAGTCTGCTACATGGAAGAAGAAGGCGGCGGACGGGTGCAGACCCTGAGTGCCGACGGAGTGCTTCTGCACGGCAATCTTGCGCTGCCCGATTGCACGTTGCAGTGTTACAGCTTCACGCTTCCCCAGGAGGCATATAGTGACGGCTCCGTAACGCTCAGCTTCGACCTGGTAGAGGGACCCAATGTACTGGTGTCCGAGATTTTCGTGGAAAAGAAGGGTAATGAAATCGAAGAAGCCGTTTCCTGCGGGGCCGAATGGCTCACAGACCGGCAGAATGAAAATAACCTGTGGCTCGAATATAAGGTAGACGAAAGCAATTCCGTTGGTCTGGAGGCCCTGCATTTATCGGGCCGGGGCGACAGCCCGGAAGCCGAAGCGCTGAAACAGCGTATTTATGATATGCAGGCCACAAACGGCAGCTGGGGCGGCAGTACCCATTATACAGCACTTTCAGTCAGAGCCCTTCTTGCAGCCGGTGTAGATCAGCAAGCCCCGGCTATTCAGAACGCTGTCCAGTGGCTTATCGGCGTGCAGAAAGACAATGGTAAATGGAGCGATACAACCAGGACCGGTATGATAATACAGGCCCTGGTGGCCGCAGGCGTGGACCGCGAATCGGAAAGTATCCAGCTTGGTAAAGCATACCTCTTGACCGCCCAGAATACCGACGGCTTCTGGGGAAGAGATATCGGCTATGACTCATATCCGGGAACTCCTTACCCGGTTATAGGTCTTGTTTTGGCCGAAGGCGGATGCGATTCAGGCGATTATGCCGATTCCTCCAATGAGGTTTGCCAGGCAGTAAAAAGGGCTGAGAATTTCTTTTGGAATGATGATTCGTCTGTGTATATGAGAAATACGGATTCAAACGGTTTTTATGTCAATTATCTTTCTATACTTACGCACACCGGATTAAGCCCGGCGCGCTACAACAGCACCATCCAGGAGATTAAAAACCTGCAGCAGCCCGACGATGGCTGGTTCTGGAACGGGGTGGATATTTCATTTTACACGAATGCTCTCGACACGTCGAATACACTCGTAGCCTTGGGAGAGGCGGGAGTTTCAAACACTGATGCGGCGGTTGTAAGCGGTTCCCAGTATGTGCTTGATAAAGTTGAACCTCAGGGTGATGTTACCACCGCACCTGTAGAATATACCTCAACCCAGCAGCGGGTAATTGCAGCTCTTGCACATGCCGATCCCGCAGGTGACAGGGCCGAGGCCAAAGCGGCATTGCAGAGACTGGTTGACCTGGTATTGATATCGTGTCCCGGCCAATATGAACCATACGAAGGAAACCTTGGGTGGATATTGCCTGATTTTAATACCTGTATACCTTCATGGATGTTCAAATTTAATCATCATCTGCACCTGGCATACGGCGAACTGGGTGTAACCGAAGCCGATGTTCCTGGCCTGAATAACGCCCTTGCGCTCAGTCTTGATAAAATATTTGATCAGAGCTATATCACATGGGGCACCAACGACTACTATAATGGCGACGGGTCATGGGTTATAGGAGGCTCTCAATCTATAGGGGATACAATTAATATCCTGCTTGGTATTTATACCGGCGCCGCAGCCGGAATGTCGGTAACAAACTGGCAGCTGACGGAAATGTGGGAAGGCATCGAATGGGTATATCAAAACAGGATCGTCAGCTCCAGCAATGGCAAAACGGTGGTCTCCTGGCGCGATAGACTGGGAACTACCGTGAATGCAATCATGCTGCTTGAAAAAGCACGGATTTTTGATAGCGCGGCAGCAGCACCATATCAGGAGGCCAAAGAACAGGCGGTAGAATGGATAAAACAGCTGCAAAAGTCCGACGGCAGCTGGGGCGGCGTTGCAGGCACTTCCCTGGCGCTGCTGGCCCTGGCACGGACCGGGAATATCGGGGCTGAAACAATCGCCGGTTCCGAGTGGCTCCTTTCAACCCAGAACGACGACTGCGGCTGGGCTGCGGTTCCGGGAATTCGGTCAAGCACAACCGGACACACAGCATATGCTGTCTGGGCCCTGGGCGAAGCGGGTTACCAGTCCGATATTGATCTTGAAGTCATTCTCAACAAGCCCTACTACTATCCGGGCGACCAAGTGCGCATTGCGGTCAATCCGCTGCAGGCCGATGCAGGGACCTTGTCATTGAGCGGCAGTCTGACAGAATACGGGGCCGATTCCCATGCCATAGACTTTACCCTGCAGGGTGAAACCTTTACCGGCACCCACGTGCTCAGCGCAGACCACGAAGCCGGAACCGACGTGCTGAATGTTGTTGCCGGCGGCGACAACGGCACCGGCACGGCGGTCAGGATGTTCACGGTGAAAAACGGCAGCGGGGTGCTGCCGGATGTGCAGGTGTCAAGTGAGAATATAACCGTTTCAGATTCAGCACCGGAAGTCGGCGACAGCGTGAGTGTAAGCGCTACCATTACGAACCCCGCAGTCCGCGACGCAATAAGCGTATATGCAGGCCTGTACGACGGCCATCCAGCCATGGGCGGCACGCTCATCGACAGCGCGCTCGTTGAGCGGGTGCCGGGATACGGCAGCGCTCAAGTCGGCTTTACCTGGCAGGCCGCTTACGGTGCCCACGAGCTGTACGTGGTGGCAGATCCCGATAATCTGCTTGCGGAAACAAACGAGAACAATAATCAGGCCTATATCACGGTGCAGGTATCAGGCGATGTGCCGGGGTATCCCGACCTTGTTATAGTCGAGAGCGGCATAACCCTTGACCCGGCCGGCCCCGATGAGGGTGAAACCGTAACCATTACGGCCACGGTGCGCAACACCGGGTCCGCCGATGCGGAAAACGTTGTAGTGTGCTTCACAGACAGCGGTGTGCAGATCGGGGACAACCAGACCATCACGCTGCTGACAGCAGGCGACAGCGTCACGGTCCAGGTACAGTGGGACACTCTGGGCCAGAGCGGCAGAAACTATATCCGCGTGACGGCCGACCCGGCAAACGCTTTGGCTGAAACAAACGAAAACAACAACGAGGCCGTACTGATTGTTGATATCGGCACCCCTGAGCAGCCCGATTTGACGGTGGCGGCTGTTTCCGTGCAGCCTTTCGCGCCGGAGGAAGGCGCAGTGGTTGAGATCAGCGCAACGGTGCAGAACCTCGGCACCCCGGCTGAAAGTATCGAGGTTGATATCTACGACGGGGACCCGCAGGCAGGCGGAACTCTCATAGCAGAGCAGGTTATGTATGAAACGATCCCCTTCGGCGAAACACGAACCATTACGGCAGACTGGTCAACGGCAGGCAAGGCCGGGCTGCATGACATCTATGTTGTGGTGGACCCGGAAGACCGGATTGCTGAATCATCGGATGAGAACAACCGGGACAGCCTGCAGGTAAGCGTTGCTTCAAGCGGCTTGACTATTGGGATCAACCTGAACGTCGCTCAGGTCGGGGCGCAAGAGGATGTTGAAATACAGGCCACGATAGAGAATGTACGCACGGACAATCGTACCATAACCGTAGACCTGTTGATCCTGGACGGTTCCGGCGATGTTGTGAGTGAACCGGTGAATGCGGAGGTTGTACAGGTGGTGGGCAGCAGCACTGCATCCGTCAACGTTACCTGGGACACCGGAAGTCATATGGCCGGTGATTACAGCGTAAAAGGTATTGTGTATGAAAACGGTTCGGTTAAATCAAGTGTTTCGGAACCGTTTATGGTTACGGCAAACCGGAGCCTCCAGGCTGAAATTGCCTTGAATAAGCCGATGTATTACGGCTACGAGCAGGCAGGTATAACCGGAACAGTAAAGAGCTTCAGCCCCAATTATATCTTCAGTGATCTTGAAGCGGAGCTGAAAGTGAAAAATGCCGACGGCGATATCCTCCATTCTGAGGCAGCCACCGTCAACCGTCTGCTGCCCCTGGCAACGGACGAGTTTTCCACGGCCTGGAATACGGGCACGGAACCGCCGGGGCTGTATACCGTTGCATTGCTCGTTAAACAGGGCAGCAGCATTATTGCAGGCGATAATGCAACGTTCAGCATCCTGCCGAGTTCCCAGGGCGGCAAATCCCTGCAGGGCAGTCTTGAGCTGTCTCCCGGCTCAATACACCATGGTCTGCCGGTTGATATTTCCTACACTGTGCAGAATACAGGCAATACCGCCATTAACGACGCCGTACTTACGGTTCAAGTTGTGAGCCTGGTTGGAGCAATGCCGTCTGTGGAACAGTGGGAAGCCTGCAGCATGGCCATGGGCGCAACGTGCAACGGCACCATCCGGCAGACAACCCTGGGGCTGCCGGTGGGCGATGCCATGGCAGTGCTCCTGGGTGCGGTAGACGGGGTTACCCAGACTATTGCAAGTGCCGGGTTCAGCATAGAAAACCAGTGTCCGGCCGCCGATGCCGGAACAGACCGACTCACCTACCGGGGCGAGACTGTGCAGCTTGACGGCAGCAGCTCGACCGATGCCGACGGCGACGCCCTGACGTACCAGTGGACCCTGAAAGAGCAGCCCGCAGGCAGTACGGCAGAACTTGCCGGAGCCGATCAGTACAACCCGCACCTGACTGTTGACCGGCACGGTGATTATATCCTGGAGCTGATCGTCGGCGACGGCCTGTGCGAAAGCGCGGCTGACACGGTAATCGTGACCACCGAAAACCGCCCTCCGATTGCAGATGCCGGGGCGGACATTGAAGGCTATGTGGATGCAACCGTAACCCTGGATGGAACAGCAAGCCTCGACCCCGACGGCGACATCCTTTCCACCTACCAGTGGATTCTGGTGAGCCGGCCGGACAACTCTACGGCCGTACTCAACGGCGCCGACACGGCAATGCCGACGCTTGACATCGATGCAGCCGGAGACTACCTGGTGCAGCTCATTGTGGGCGACTTTGAATACCGGAGCGAGCCCGACACCGTGCTTGTGACCACGCTCAACCGTCCGCCGGTGGCCGATGCCGGGGCGGATCAAGAAGTAGACGTGAGTGCTACGGTACAGCTTGACGGCAGCGCAAGCTCCGACCCCGATCATGATATTTTAACCACCTGGCAGTGGTCACTGGTAAGCATGCCGGATAATTCTACCGCTGTTTTAAGTGACGCAACAGCAGTCAATCCGGATTTTACCGCCGATCTGCCCGGCACCTATATTGCGCAGCTTATCGTCAGTGACGGAGCCCTATCGAGCGATCCCGACACGGTGGTCGTCACAACCAGAAACCGCCCGCCGGTGGCCTATGCAGGCGCGGATCAGGATGTGCTGGTAGGCGATACGGTAACCCTTGACGGCTCGGGCTCCTACGATCCCGACGGAGACACACTTGCTTCCTACCAGTGGACCCTGACGGCACGGCCTGCGGGCTCCGGGGCTGCGCTGACTGATGCCAATACGGCAACCCCGTTCTTCACGGCCGACCGGGCCGGTGAGTACCGGGTGCAACTGGTCGTTTCCGATGGACAGCTCACAAGCGTGGCGGATGAGGTGGTGATATCGACCATAAACCGCGCACCGGTGGCCCATGCCGGTGACAGCCAGGTGGTGGATGTGGGCGACACTGTGCAGCTTGACGGATCGGGTTCCCATGATCCGGACAATGATACCCTGTATTATACATGGTCACTGATCGATAAACCGCAGGGTAGTGCGGCCGTCCTGTCGGACAACCACACGGCAGCCCCGGTATTTACGGTAGACATGGCCGGGCAGTATGTTGCGCAACTGGTTGTTTCCGACAGCAGCCTGGAAAGCCCTCCTGCAACCGTTACCATTGTAACCAACAACCGTATCCCTGTAGCCGATGCAGGCGATAATGCCACAGTAGAGGTTGGAAGTGAGGTGGTGCTTGACGGCTCCGGCTCTTTCGACCCCGACGGTGACAGCCTGAACTGGCAGTGGCACCTACTGGAAAAACCGGCGGGAAGCACCGCAGTGCTTACCGGGGCTGATATGGACAATGCATCCTTTGTTGCCGATGCGGCCGGGTCCTACACCATTGAGTTGGTAGTGGGAGACGGAGAGCTTGTAAGCGCACCGGATATTGTGGTAATCACTACCGCCAACCGGGTGCCTGTAGCGGATGCAGGTCCGGACCAGTCGGTGCATGTGGACGATACGGTACAACTGGACGGCACGGGCTCCTATGATCCCGACAACGACACCATAACGTATTTCTGGACTATAGAAAGCAAACCCCCGGGTTCGGCGGCCGAACTGTCGGATGCCCAGGCCGTAGATCCGGTGTTTACTGCGGACCGATCCGGTGAATATACCATAACGCTTGTGGTAGATGACGGCACGGTAGCCGGTTTTGCCGATACGGTAACGGTCAGCACGGAAAACCGCGTTCCCGTGGCGAATGCCGGCTTGGACCAGACCGTAGCTGTGGGCGATGCGGTGCAGCTTGACGGCTCGGGTTCATCCGACCCGGACGGTGACGATCTTGATTACTTGTGGATGTTTGATGAAATGCCGTCCGGATCAGGGGCGGCCTTCAGTGACGCGACAGCTCCGGCCCCGGCGTTTACGGCCGACCTGCCGGGCAGGTATATCGTACGTCTGACCGTGTCGGACGGCAGCCTTGAAGCAAGCGATACCATAACAGTTGAAACGCTCAACCAGGCCCCTGTGGCCGATGCCGGAGCAGACCAGAGCCTGCCTGCAGGCGAGGTAGCGGTGCTTGACGGCTCGGGTTCCTACGATCCCGATAATGATACCATTACGTATGCCTGGACCCTGACCGTAAAACCGGCAGGTTCTGCGGCAGCCCTTGACAGCCCGACCGATGTCAACCCGGCTTTTGGTGCCGACCTGCCCGGTGACTATACCATTGAACTGGTGGTCAACGACGGGGAAACCGACAGCACGCCGGACAGCGTAACGGTTACGGCAACCAACAGTGCGCCGGTGGCGGATGCAGGCCCGGACCAGACCGTAGCCACCGGTGATACGGTACAGCTTGACGGCTTCGGCTCCTACGACCCGGAAGGAAGCGGCTTGACGTACCAGTGGGCCATAACCGGCCTGCCCGCGGGCAGCACGGCTTCTCTGTCGGATGCCACGGCGGTCAATCCGACCTTTATCGCCGATGTGGCCGGTTCCTACACTGTTGAGCTGACCGTACATGACGGGCAGTCCCCAAGTCCGGCCGACAGCGTTATTATTACGGCCCAGGACGACAGTTGCCCGGTGACCCTCGGCACCGCCGAAAACTACAATGCCTTTATTTTCGGAGACTTCAGCGCCCCGTCATCTGATGTGGAGGGACGCCTGGCGGCGGGCGGCTCGGTCAGCATCAATCATTACAGCGTGGGCGACAAGCTGGCGGGTATCGACCCGGCCGAATACGTGGTGATCGCGGGCGGAGATTTCACCTTCCCCAGCGGTCGGATCTACTACGGCAGCGCCATTGCCGGAGGCAGCGTAGCCGGGGTGGGCTCGCCCGTACTCTACGGTATGGAGCCCGGAGCCACGGTCACCGGCAATGCGGTGGTGCCCATTGATTTTGCCATGGAGGAGCAGTACCTGAAGGACCTGTCGACACGGCTGTCCGGCCTACCGGCCAACGGCACCCGTGTGTTCCAGTGGGGCGGACTGTACCTGGACGGCGACGGTACCGGTGATACACAGGTATTCAACCTGGACGGCTCCGAAGTGCTGAGCGCCCATACCTTTCAGGTAAACAATATCCCGGCCGGGGCTACCGTGGTCTTCAATATCAGCGGCAGCAGCACCGGCCTTACCAACATGAGCCTTGCAAGCCTGGCCGACAACCGCGAAAACGTGCTTTTCAACTTTTACGAAGCAACCGCTCTAACCCTCCAGGGTATCGGGGTTGAGGGGAGCGTCCTGGCCCCGTGGGCCGATATCGCCTATCCCCAGGGTGTTGTAAAGGGTAACGTGATCGCCGAATCCTGGAACGGCCAGATGCAGTTGAACCACCATCTTTTTACCGGAACGTTGCCGGACTGTGAGTAAAGAAAAGGAAAATAACCACCCGCTGCGCTGGAGACACGGAGCCTTGAAGCAGGTGCAGCGAGTGGTGTGTCCCTCGTAGGGACATCTCTCCGTGGGCGTCCGCTATAAACAAAACGCCCGGAGGGCTTGAACAGTTTTACATCTGCCGGTATCTCGCGGCAGAGGTAAAGGAGAAACACAACTCAGAGACCTTTGTGTCTCAGTGGTGAAAAAAGATATGAAAAACTACAGGAAATAGAGTGTTATCAATTTCAGGGAAACGGGTGTTTGAGGCGAGGTGATACACTCCCCCCTCCTGTCACAGCGTCCTTACACCTTGTCCCTGGATCAATGAGAGTACATGGAGGGTGATGAAACAGGAAAAAAAACAGAAGCAGGAAGTATGTAATGAGATTGTTAGAGCCGCGGAGGTGGTGCATTTTGTGTTCGGACCCGGAAAGCCCGATGCAACCTACCAGAGATACATGTGTCATGAGCTGAAGCTGGCCGGTTTACATTACTCCCCGCAGAATGAACCTGAGAATCCCGGTTACGGCGAAAAGGATTTCGATCTGATTGTTGAAAACAGTGTTCTCTTGCGGCTGAAGTCGAGTTGGAGCTTAAACGGCATCCACCGCGAAAAACTTCTGGTGGACCTGAAGCTGAGCAAACTTGACGCGGGCATGCTGGTTAATTTCAATAAACCGGCAATCCGGGAAGGTATTGTGAAGATCGACAGCGACGATGAAGAATAAAAAAGGAGAAAAACGCTTATGAAGTATGCCGAAGGCGTCGAAAAAAGAAAGAGTACCCAAGGGGCCTTCAGTTTTTCAACGGTGAATAATAAGAAAAAAGAACTAACCACCCGCTTCGCTCGAGCACGGAGCTCACAGAGAGGAAGGAATTTTTTCCGCGGGCGGGAGACGACGCCCGCAGAAAAGGAATCTCGCATGACAAATGAAATAATTAAACAATGCCCGAAAGGCCGGGTGATTTACATCTGTCGGTATCTCGCGGCAGATGTAAAAAGGAACTAAACTCTGTGCCCTCAGTGTCTCTGTGGTGAACTTTTTAATTTATTAGATTAATTACGATATATTTTGGAGGAATGCATGAAAAGATCCGCACTCGTTTCGGTACTGGTACTCTGGATAACACTGTCGGGCGCACTGCCAACTGCCATGGCAGCCGATGAGCTTATATCACCCGAGCTGTACCGGAGGCTCAGCACGGCCGGTAAAGCCCTCGACGTGGAAATGCAGCAGTCGGACGATCTGCTGTACCGCATGAAGCTGCGCCGCGACAGCGGGCTTTCGACCCGATCCGGGCAGTACAACCTTGATGAGCGCCGCTCTGAAATCGAAGCCCGTTACCGGCGGGTGCTTGAGGTCCTGGACCTGATCGGCGACCGGCTTGAAGAAAGCGGCCGGGCCGACCTGCTTGAAATTCATGAAAAGAAAACCGAAACCCTGCGGCAGAACATGCAGAAAATACTCAGCGAACTGGAGCAGGGCGATCTAAACGAGCTGATGGATCTGGGCCTGCCCCTGGGCAAGGTCAGAACCCTTCGCCTTCAGCAGGAGCAATCGTTTCAGAAAACCCGGAGTATGAAAGGCTCGGGTAAAACCGACTATCCCGGGGCAACCGTTACCCCGCTGAAGCGCGCCCCCCGTGAGACACTCAACACCGAAGACAAAAAGAAACTTTTACCTGAAAAGGAAGCTTTCGGGCTTCAGAAGAAGGACCTCGGTTACGAGCTGGTAAGGCTGGAAGCGGGAACCGGTGCGGGAGAGCCACGTATCAGCCCGGCTGTTTCCTGGGACATGAACCTGCCCCAAACCGCCCGCCCGGTACTGGTTGCGGGCCTTGGTGATGTTGCCGGGCTCCTCAGTCCGGCCACCCTGCAGGCCATCACCCCGCCCACTGCGGCGGATTTGGCTGAGGATGGCCTTGATATCGTATTTACCCCTGAAATAGGCGAAACAGCCGAATATCTCAACCACGATGCCGTCACAATATATGAGTACGTAAAAAACAACTTCCTCTACCAGCCCTACTGGGGTGCCCTGAAAGGGGCCCACCAGACTCTCATGAGCGGCTCCGGTAACGACGCCGACCAGGCAAGCCTGCTTATCGCGCTGCTGCGGCGCTCGGGCGTGCCGGCCCGTTACGGCCGGGCCCTTGTCACCGTGGACATAGAGCGGGCCAAGAAGTGGTTGGGTGTTGCAGATGATACCTGCGTGGACCTGATGCTTGCCACCGGCGAGCTGCCGGGCGTGACCGCCCTGGTAGACGACAGCACCAATAAAATCATGGCCGTGCGGTTCGAGCATATCTATGTTGAAGCCTGGCTGCCCTACGGCAACTACCGCGGCACGGCCCGCGACCAGACCCACAAGCTGTGGGTGCCCCTGGCCCCGGCCTTTAAAGAGCACCGGGTGGTGGCCGGTGTGGGCCTTGCCCAGGCCGTACCCTTTGATGCCGATGCCCTGGCCGACTACCTGGACGGCACCATGACCAAAAACCCCGACGGATCGCTCAGCGGGATTGATGAGGCCTGGATGCAGCAGCAGTTGCAGGACTACGAGCAGCAGCTCCAGGACTATCTCGCCGACAACATGACCATTCACGAAGTAACCGGCTACACCGAAATCGTGGCCCAGAACCACCCCATTCTGCCCATAACGCTGCCGTTCAAGGCCGAAAACGGGCAGAGCTTCAGCGCCCTGGCGGACTCGCTGCACTACCGCGTGCAGGTAAAACTGGCCGGTTCGGGCGGGGTAGATCAGGCAGAGGCCCTGGGAACCCTGCTGCTGGACTGGGAAGCCCCCATCCAGAGCATTGCCGGGCAGCGGCTGACCCTGACCTGTGCGCCCACCAATATGGACGATATTGCCGGGGTGCCCCCTTACCTGGTTGAAATGCGGCCCCGGCTGCGCCTGAACGGCGCTGTGGCCCTTGAAGGCAGCGGCGAGGTGACTATGGGGGTTGATACCCTGTTGCGGGTAGAAATCGTATCACCCAACAGTTCAACGGGCCTGACCCACCAGTATGACTACCGAGTGTCGGCCGGCGACATCGCGGCCATCGTGCTTTCATCCGACCGCATTTCCGGCTACGTGCTCGACAGCTCCGAGCGCCTGACCCAGGCCCTGCAGGAGCAGTCCCGGGACCGCGACGAAATTGTGGGCGAGCAGCTCTACATGGCAGGGCTCACCTGGTTTTACCAGGTGGATGTTGCCGCCAGATCGTCTGCAAAGCACTATAATGTCTACTACTTTCGCAAGCCCTCGGCCCTGGTGTGCTACGGGCACTTAAACACAGCCCGGGTAGGCGGTATTACAACCGGCGTTGAAGGCGCCAAGCTGATACTTGATGCGGGTAACAACTACTTTATGGCAATTCCCCGCACCACCGACCTCATGAGCCGGGTACGCTTCGCCATAGCCCAGGGACCCGACATGTCGGCCTACGAGCACATTGTGCTGGAAGAAATGTTCCAGATAGAGGCCGTTTCAGCCGTCAAGCTCATGCAGGTTGCAAATGCCCAGGACGTACCGGTGTATGAAATCACCAGCGACAACCGCGCCACGATGCTTCCTAACCTACAGCTCCCGGCAGACGACATGCTCTTGATCGAGAACGAGCTCGACCGGGGCCAGATCGTTACCGCGCCCCGCACCAGGCTCACAGCCGGAAACTATAACGGCGCGGGCATCATCAGCATTACCCCCCAGGGCGACGACCCCTATATTTCAATCCGCAACGCCTATCTGATATCGGGCGCGGAAAACGGGGCCGAACTGTACGAGGTGGTGGACGACTGGCTTAATGATCAGGATCTGGGAGGCTGGTTTGACTACGGTGACAATAAAAATACCGTTGTACAGACAATTGTTACCGATTCCGACGCCATTTTAGCCACAGGGAAAAAGTACTATGAAAAATATTGCGGTAAGCTCTCGGATCAAAACAACGTAAACTACAGCAATTACATCGGTGCCATTATATACGATGCCTGCACCTCGGCCTGGCGCGAGCGGTTCTGGCCGTTTGTGACCGTGGGCAGTGTCAACAAGACGGTTCTGCTGCGCAATGTCGGTATCGGGACCCTGATGATTTATATCGACTATGAGGGCAACCATACTTTTGAGCCGGGAGTTGAGCGCATGGCAACCTGGCGGGTCATTTCCATGTACGGCGGGCATTACAACAACAGCCTCCTGCCGGTAGTGTCAAAAATGGGCGACCAAACAGGCTTTTCAGGCCGTGCCACTGAGGGCTCAGGCGATGGCGACTTTTTCTTCACCGATACCGTTGCACAACATGGCGACGAAATTACAATAGAGCTGAAGCTTAACTATCGAAGTTTCATGTGCCTGAACGAAAACAGCCAGACCCGGACAACCGGTAAATTCAAGGCCGTTAAATGCGGACTGGAGAGCCTGAAACGGCGCGAGGGCGACACCTTCCCCATACCCCTTGGCGAAACCTCGGGCGTTGTGGCCGAAATTACCGACCCGAACGTGGATATTGAGTGGAGCTGGCAGGTTGAGGAGCGTTGCACGTCGGAAGACCAGCCGCCCATTACCCTTGATACAAATATCATCGATGAGGATGAACGCTCAATCTACGAGATTACTCCCACAGAGGAAAGCGGTTTCGGCTGGATCAAGGTAACCGCAAGAGATAAGCACAATGATGAATGTCTCAAAGAGGCTAAAATCTACATCGGCTGCCCGACGTGTACCAGCGGCACCTGCCGTGATCCGGGCACCGGGTTTTTTAATGTCAACAGCATCACTGCCCGGTTCAGCCTGGGCCGCACACGTGATAACATGTCGGCCGGAGATCTGTTCCTGGCGGCAAAAGATATGTCGCCCGAGCTGGCAACACCTGCCGGCCTTGATTTCTCCACCATGGCCGACGACACCGAGGTTGTCTACGGCGACAACAACACGCTGCGCCAGATATCGGCCCGGCAGACCTTTCTGGATATCGTAACTTTGAACGACTACGGCTACGAGCTGCGGTTCTACGAGCCAGGCGCCCGGGGCAGCAAGAGCGGCGGCGTATACAGCGTTGATAACAGCACTGAAACGAAGGTTGCCTGGCGCATCGAAAACCCCGATGCCTCCCCCGACGTATACAACCGGCTGCGCATCACCGAGATCAGGGGCGGGCAGCAAACCGTACACCAGTATGCCTGGGACAATGCAACCGACACCTGGTCGCTCAGCAAGGGCGGCGGGTTGCAGGTAATTTCCAAGCAGAAAATCTATGACGACGTTAATAAAACCCTCACCATCATCGAAACCGTGAGCGACCAGGCAAGCGGCGTTGTGGTGAGCAAGACCCGCACTGTGCTGCAGGATTTTGACTGGGGCCGCGAGATGATCGAGCGCACCGCAGACCCCGACGGTGCGGCCCTTATCACCAGCTATACCTATTATGACGACCCGGCGGAAACGGGCAGCTACAAAAAAGTAGCATCGCAGCAAAACCCCGACGGCTCCTGGGTGAAATATTTCTATGACGCAGAAGGCCGAAAAATCCGGGTTGAAAGCCCCTTTCTGGATGCACCGATCAGCACCCCGTCTACTCAGGTGGAAGATCTGCAGGTGACCCTGCATGATTATACCCCGGTAGACGTTGACGACTCAGCGCTTCCGGGCGACAGCTTCCGGCCGCGCACCATAACCGGCCGGATGGCGGGGGTTGTGGTTGAGAAGACCTGGTATGCCTACATTGAGGATAACGCCACCGGCGAGCGCCTGGAAATAACCGAGCAGTGCACAGATCCTTCGTATTCCTACGGCGATATCAGAAACCTGCGCACCCTGCGGCTCTACAATGCCAAGGGCACCTCTGGTCCCGGCACCGGGCAGGTGAAAAGCGTTGTGTACCCCGACGGAAGGGTAGATACCTACACTTATGAAAAGGGCAGCTACGGCTCCGGCACCTTCACGCCCGGTAGTGGCACCTTCGAGCGCGCCATGGTTACCCACGGCACCGAAGACAGCCCCGAGGGCATTGCCTATAAAACCACCCGGGAGGCAACCGTTACCGACAATATGGGAAGTCTCGTGTTCAGTGAAACCCTGGTCTACACCGGCAGCGGCTATGAGCAGATTTCCTGGACCACCATGGACTATGACGATGCCGGGCGCCTGACCCGCAGCGTAGATTCAACCGGCGCCATTACGGAAAGTGAGTGGGGCTGCTGCGGAAAGACCTCGGATACCGATTCCCGGGGCATCGTCACCGGCTATACCCACGACGATCTCAAGCGGGTAGCAACGGTGACAAAACAGAGCCCTGAAGGCGATATCGTCACAACCTACACCTACGATGCTGCAGGCCGCAGAATTGAAGAAACCGTAACAGCCGGGGTGTTAAGCCTCACCGGCAGCAGTAAATATGACCTTGCCGGGCGCATGTACGAGAGCACCGGCACCTCCGGCCTTGTAACCGCCTATTCGTTCGATCAGGGCGGCCGCATTACAACCGTAACCCGGCCCGGCGGCGCAACAGAAATAACCGAGCGCTACCTCGATGGCCGCATCAAGAGCGTAACCGGCACAGGGGTATTTGCCCGCTATTATGAATACGGCGTCAACACCGACGGCATGCAGTACACAACCGTGTACACCAAAGAGCAAAGCGGACCCCGCTGGGAGAAAACCACCACCGATCATCTGGGCCGAACCGTCAAGGTTGAAAAACCCGGCGCTGCTGGTGCAATCGTTGTTACCCGCAGTTTTTACGACTCCACCGGCCGCCTCATTGCAACCAGTAATACTGAGCAGGGCAAAACCCTGTACGCCTACGATGAGTTTGGCAACCAGGTCCAAAGCGGCCTCGATGTCGACGGCAACAGCGTGCTCGACACGGCCGGTCTCGATCGCATCACCGAGTCTGAAACCAGTTTTGTAGAATTATCGGGTGCCTGGTGGCAGCAGAGCCTGCAACGGGTCTACAGCCAGGAAAACAACGGTACCGCGCTTGATACCGGCAGCAGCCGCACCAGGCTTACCGGCCTCGGCACCGATAATTTAACCGCCGAGAGCGTAACCGTAGATATCAACGGTAGCGAAGTTATTTCAAAGGTTTACATCGGCCGGGGCTCAGGAACCGAGACCCGCGTAACCGACTATCCCGATTCAGATACCGATGCGGTATCTACGAATGTAAACGGCCTGCTGGTCTCCTCTACCGGCAAATCAGGCCATGTCACCACCTACGCATACGACGGCCTTGGCCGCAGAACCGGCGTAACCGACCCCCGCACCGGCACCTCCACCACCCACTATGACCTGAAAGGCCGGGTAAACTGGGTTGAAGATGCTAGTGGTGCCCGTGTCTCCTACACCTACGATCCAGATTCGGGATTGAAGGTGATGGAGGAGAATGCCGACGGGAAATATACCCGCTATGCCTACAATGATAGAGGAGAAGTTACACACACCTGGGGCGATGCGGCTTATCCCGTTGCCTATGTTTATGATGATTACGGCCAGCTTGTGCGCATGTATACCTACCGTGAAGGCAGTGGCTTTACGGGCGATACGTGGCCAACTGGTGTTACCGGTGATGAAACCGTGTGGGTGTATGATGAAGCTACGGGCCTTCTGCTTGCCAAGCAGGATGCAAGCGGCAAGCAGGTAACGTATTCCTATACTACTAGCGGTAGACTGCACACAAGAACATGGGCACGGGATGGTGGAAGTAAGGTAACAACGTACACCTACGACCCTGCAACCGGCGAGCTTCTGACCATAGACTATGCCGACTCTACCCAGGATATCTCATTTACCTATGACCGCCTGGGGCGGCAGAAAACAATTACCGATACTCTTGGTTCACGCTCCTTTATCTATAATAACCTCCTGCAGCTTGAGTCCGAGACCATTGGTGCTGATACTATTACAAGAAACTATGACGGCCTCGGAAGAAGCGCAGGCTTTACCCTTGGAACTGATTATAGTGTAACTTACGGATATGATACAAAGGGCCGTTTTAATGGCGTTGTCTGGAATGTGAATAGCCAGACCGGAAATGTAGCTTACGGCCACCTTGCAAACAGTGATCTTATTGAAACGGTAACAAGTGGTGCCGGGCTTGTGACCACCTACAGTTATGAAGCTAACCGCAACCTGCGCACCCGGATTAAAAACGAGTTTAGCACCGCAACCGTTTCTCAGTATGACTACGGTTATGACGGCCTTGGTAGACGTGAAAACGTAGTAAACAGTGGCAGTGCCTTTACACAGGATGCATTTAATATCTTTGGCTATAACGACAGGTCAGAACTTACCGCATCCAACCGCTACAACGGAACTGATGTAGCAGACACTACTAACCCGGTTAATGATGAAGCCAGAAGTTACCTGTATGACAATATCGGAAACCGGGAATCTGCAATGGAAGCCCTTACTAAACAGATCACCTATGATCCGAATCCTTTGAACCAGTATGCACAGATTACAACCGATACCGGGACACCTGAAATGGTAGATTTGGCCTATGATGATGACGGTAATCTGCTTGAATACGCTGGTATGCAGTACACCTATAATGCTGAAAACAGGTTAACCGTTGCCGAGCCTGAAACCCCGCTTGACGGCAGCAAAAAGGTAGAGTATGGATATGATTACATGGGCCGAAGAGTCCGTAAGAATGTTTCTACTTATTCTGGTGGAACCTGGTCTTTGACAACGGAAAAGTACTTTGTATATGACGGCTGGAACCTGGTTAAAGAGTACACAACGGAGTCGGGCAGTACTGATATAACGTATTATGTACATGGCCTTGATATCAGCGGTAGCTTGCAGGGAGCCGGTGGAATAGGCGGTCTTATTGCCCGTATAAAGAGAACAGATACCGGACTATACACTTACGATGGAAACGGCAATGTAGGGCAATTACTGGACGCCTCAGACGGTTCTGTGTTAGCACATTATGAGTATGACCCCTTCGGAAAAGTTATCAATAGTGCCGGAACTCTGGCCGCTGAAAACCCGTTCAGGTTCTCTACAAAGTATGCTGATGATGAAACCGGATTGCTGTATTACGGCTACAGATATTACTCGCCCGCTCTTGGTAGGTGGTTAAGCCGTGATCCGATTGAAGAAATGGGTGGATTTAATCTTTATCAGTTCGTAAATAATAACACAGTAAATGATTATGATGTCTTAGGCTTAACTCCGCTAATTAGTAAATTAATTATGGGATGTGCTAAGTCATTTATTAAGTCCACTGTTATTGACAAGATTGATCAGTGGTTTGATAGACGAAATGCATGTTCCGATGTATTGCTTGAATATAGAAGTCTTAATATTGGTATGCCAAAGAAGCTATGTAAGGGAACTACTATAGATGCAACGTTGAAGCCTATGTACAAGGAGAAGAGTTTAATTGATTATGTTGTTGACTGTGTTTGGGAATCAGCAAAAAGCCAATCTGTAAAAAGGATGTTGAAAAATTTACCAGACGGTGCAGAGAAAAAATTAATAGAAAAAATTGCTGATAAATCCATTGATGAAGCAAAAAAATTGTTAGACATTAGTTCAAAAGAGCGAAAATTGAAAATAAAAGCCCATTGTGTACCAACAGAAAGCGATTGCAAAAAGACCGAACTGAAACTTCAATTGGTATATATGACACAAATAAAGTTTGGTAAATCAACAATATCTATTAAGGAGAATGTAAAAGAACCGTTTAGTTGTAAGGGGAAAAGTTTCGACTGTATGTGTTATTATTGTGACTTCCAATTAAATAACTAAATCAATAATATCTTTTTAACCTGTTGAAAGGGAAAAAATGAATAAAGTCATGATAATTTTGTTATGTTGCATTACTACAATAGGTTGTGCAACGTATACCGTAAAAAATAATTTAGATTATTTTAAAATTAAAAATCCAGAAGAAAGTAAAAAATATACGGCTTTACATGCGACATCAATAAAAACGATGAAAGAAACGTTAACAAGAAGTTACAGTACAGCAACTATTATAATTAGGAATATCAAGAAATCGTTTCCTGATCTAAAAGGCTTAGATGATTATTTAACAAGAATGCAGGCTAGTCAGGATAAATATTTTGAAGATGATTTGCTTGAGTTGGAAAAGTTAAAAAATAAAATTATGCCAGGCGATGCAATGTTTATTTTTGAATATGAAAAGGGCGATATAGAAGAAACAGGTTTGCTAGTTATTAATAAAGACGGCGAAATAAAGCTAAGGGAAATACATACAACGACAGATATTTGAATGTGAAGTAACAGTTTGTTGTAGTATGGGTTAGCGAAGCATAACCCATCATTAAAATCATCAATCAATGTAATTTTAAAAGCGGTTAAAGGTAAAACCTTGGCCTGTTGTGCCTCGCCAAAAGTCAAAATGAGGTATGTGTAGACGAAAGAAGGACAAAACGGAACGAAACAATCTCATAAGAAGAGGTGAGACAGGAGATAAAAAGATATTTGTTTGTAAAAGATGAAAAATGCGGCAGAAATTAAGCAGACTACGCCCGTTGAATATCAACGGGCTTTTTTATTTAACGATGAAAAAATATTAAGCAGCTTTGTTCCAAGAGTACCGGTGATGTAGTCCACCGACCCGTGGAAGAGCAACTATCTTGCCACCGATAGGTTTTTTTTCAGCGGGCCTCTCGAATGGAGTATCCTTCTTTAGATAACGTAAAATAATTTTCGCTTTTTTGAGAAGGATGGCAGTGTCCTTCTGTGGTATCAATAAAGGTGACCAAACCCAAAAAGAAACCACAAAGAAAG
>JANQGV010000278.1 GCA_028282925.1 Thermodesulfobacteriota bacterium | reverse complement strand
CGAAACCTCCCCCTTCAAATATTTCTCGGTGAACAGCTTCATACTATACGTTCCAATGCCCCGGCCCGTCCCCTTTGTGGAAAAAGAACGATTGTAAATTTGCGTCTGTACATCAGGTGGTATAAACTGTGCGTTTTGCACCCAAAAACAAATGCCCGTATCATCTTTTGACCGGCACCCGGCCAGCACGGTGTCGCCGGGTTGAGAGGCTTCAATGGCATTTTTGAGCATATTGCCGAAAACCCGGGAAAGCAACGTTTTATCGCTGATGAATCCGACATTAACTGCTGCTTCGTCCAGATCAATCGGTATCGCAGATGAAGACAGATCGCCTTGGTAAAAGCTTATCATTTCATGCAGAAATTCTCGTGAACGGATAGATTCAAGACAAAGAGATACGTCTCCTTTTTCGGCAGCAACCAATCCTTTTTGAGAATTTATTTCTTCCTGCAGGCGATATGCAAACTTGATAAGGCGTTCAAGCAGGCTTTTCTGATTATCCTGAGGAGATGTACTTAAAAGTTCTGCATAGCCGACAACGCCGCTCAACGTATTTAAAATGTCGTGAAAAAAGGTTCGTTCAAGAACATCCCTCCTTTTTTCATGACTGATATCCGTTGCTACAAAAATAACAAAAGAATCATTTCCGCATGTAAAGGGAGTAGCCGCTACACTCAAATCAAATGCCTTTCCCGACGGTTTTTGAGAAATGCGACATTCCTCGATCTTCTTTTTGCCTCGCAGGCCTTCGACTATTGCATTCACCGCCCCGCACGTTTTACAAAAAGAAGAGGTTCCACACCCGGCCGCATTTTTTCCTGAATGAACACAGTTGAGAACTTCACCCGGCCGCAGGCCGTATATGTCACGCCTGTTTGAAATGTTGAAAACTTCAACAGCGGCCTGGTTGGCAAAAACGATCTGCCGTTGTTCATTAAGGATGAAAACAATATCGGGAACAGCGTCAAGAAGCTGCACAAGCAGGGGCAGTGCCTCCAGCACCTCGGCCTGCACATTAATCAGGGCCTCAGGGGTGCGTTCCGCCGGTGCATAATCGGTTACGAATACTGTATCGCTCATTTTTTTCACAAACCCATACGTGCTGAAATGTGTCTTTTAACCGGCAAAAATAAAAAAACAGGCGGTAAACAAAACCCCTGCACACAATCCATCCCAGGCTTGCACACACCCGACTCGCCCGGAAGGCCTTCTATGCTATACATATGGCATTTTATATCGATATTGTCAATTCAGTGGACTGTTTCTTTGATCACCGTCAACCTGCTCAACAACTGGAGACCGGCGACCGCCCGTGCTGCGGCCTTTTATGCGACTCGGATTGTCCGCGATACACACATCCTGTACGGCTGCCCGATATATGGTAAAGACGTCCGGAGCATTAGTTTCGATGGAGATCCCAAACCGGAGAAACAAACAGACCACAGAACAGACCTGCCCCTTAGAGAAACGAAACTCCAGCGGACACGTGGGACGTATTCCACAGCCTGTGTGCAAAGCCTGTGGAAAAGCCTGTAGAAAACTGCAAAAAGGCCGTAAATAAAGGGTTTTTGAGCACATTGCACCATTCTGGTGCACAAAAAGAAAAAGAAAGCTTTTATAAGTGTTTATTGCTTTTTGCCGGGGGGAATAGTTCATGCGGGTCAATCAATTATAAAAAGGCATAGGGTTTTCAACATGATAATCAAATAACCGCTAAAAACAAAAAACAGGACATGTATACCGGTGATAAATCCGGACGTTACCGTTCTTTGATGTGACTTACCAATGAATGAGCGTACACGTATTCCTGTCTGCGTGAAGCGGCCCGCCGGAGCAAGGGCGACCTTGATGTATCCGTCCTTTTCCGTTGACACGGATATCGCAGTATTCTATATTCCAAATAACTGAAATTGTGTAATATTTTTCAGGCACGGGTTGTACATCTCTTTATACGAGTCCACCGCACACAGACTAATAAAAAACATAAAGGACCTCCTCTATGGCTACCGCCCAAACCCAGATGACCAATGAACAGCTTCAGCAGAACCTTGAATTCCAAAGCCGGCTCAACGCGGTCATGAAAACCATTCATGAAGCTGAAAGCTTTGTAAAGGTTCTGCCCATTGTCGAAAAAGAGATGCTCGACATGATGCAGGCCGAGCGCCTGACCGTGTACCAGCGGGGTCGGCACGAGCGGGAAATTGTATCCAAATACAAAACAGGCAAAGACATCAAAGAGATACGGCTGCCCCTCAGTCCGGCATCCATTGCCGGCTTTGTGGCCATGAGCCAGAAACCCGTAAAAATAGACAATGTTTACGATAAAAAATCTCTTGCCTCGATTCATGCCCAATTAAGATTCGACCAAAGTTTCGACCAGCGTTCGGGGTTCCGCACCCGCTCGGTCATCTGCGTGCCGATTAAATTTAAGGAAACGCTGCTGGGCCTGCTGCAGATAATGAACAGGCTGGACGGCGGAACCTTTACCGATCAAGACCTGAAAAACGCCCACGAGCTGGCTGCGGTTATCGGCCAGAAGTTTCAGTACGATTTCCAGGCCACCCAGGGGCCGTTCGATTATCTGCTGCATCGCAAAATCATAACCAAGGAACAGTTGGAAGAGCTGAAAAAAAAGGGCAAGGCGGAAAATAAATCGGTTGCGTACCTGATCGTTACGGACATGAAGCTCTCGCCCGAGGAAGTCGGCGAATCCCTTGAGCGCTATTACCAGGTGCCGTTCCTGAAGTTCAGCCCCGAAGTGGAAATACCACGGCAGCTCTTTAAAAACCTGAACATATCCTATCTTAAATCGAGCCGCTGGGTCCCCGTTGCCGGAAACGAGGACAAGGTAATTATCCTCATAGACGATCCCAACGACTTCAACCGCATCATGGAAGTACAGCAGGTTTTAAACTGTCAGAGCTATGAGTTTCGGGTGGGCATCAGGGAAGATATTCTTGCGTTCCTTGGAGAAGGGTCCACCTCGGTACAGGAAGCTTCCGACGATGCCAATATCAGCGACCTGATCGGACGCCTGGCCGATGAAGACGATGAAGTCAAGGCGGAAGAAAATGTAAGTGACGCCATTGCATCGGCAACAGAGTCGGACTCAACGGTTATCCAGTTGGTGAACAAGCTCATCGTAGATGCCAGCGCCATGAACGCGTCCGATATCCACGTAGAGCCCAGCAAGGGCAAAACTCCTGCGGTCGTCCGGTTCCGTATCGACGGCGCCTGCCGCGAGGTGTTTAAAATACCGGCCAGCCATATCCGGGCGGTGATCGCCCGCATCAAAATCATGTCGCGTCTCGACATTGCCGAGCGCCGCAAACCCCAGGACGGTAAAATAGCCGCCAAGTATAAAGGCAAAACCATCGAGCTGCGTGTTGCCACCATACCCACCGTAAACGGCGAAAGCGCGGTGCTGCGTGTGCTGGCAGCCGGCGATGCCCTGCCTTTTGAGTACCTGAACCTTTCCGAGCGCAACGCTGAGGAAACCCAGCGGCTTGTTCAGCGCCCCCACGGTATTTTCCTGGTGGTGGGGCCCACGGGTTCCGGAAAAACAACCACCCTGCACGCCATTCTGGGGCACATCAACGAGCCCGACCGCAAAATCTGGACCGCCGAAGACCCGGTCGAAATCACCCAGGCCGGATTGCAGCAGGTGCAGACCCAGGCCCAGATCGGCTTTACCTTTGCCGCAGCCCTGCGCGCATTCCTGCGTGCCGACCCGGACGTAATCCTCATCGGTGAAATGCGCGATCAGGAAACCTCACATATCGGTGTCGAGGCATCCCTTACCGGTCACCTGGTATTCTCGACCCTGCATACAAACTCGGCCCCCGAAACCATTACCCGTCTGCTTGGTCTGGAGCTCGACCCCATAGACTTTGCCGACGCCCTGCTGGGTGTGCTGGCCCAGCGCCTGATGCGCACCCTGTGCAAGGACTGCAAAGAGCCCTACACTCCTACAGAGGAGGAGTTTCAGCATATTGCCCATGCCTATGGTAATGATGAGCGTCTGAATGTGCTGGTGGGCGACCCCTCGAAACTACAGCTCTACAAGGCTAAAGGCTGCAGCAAGTGCGGCAATACCGGCTATAAGGGCCGCACCGGCATTCATGAACTGCTGGTGGCAACGCCGGAGATGAAAAAAACCATCGCTAGAAGCGCAACCATTGCCGAAATTCGAGAACTGGCAATGCAGCAGGGCATGACGACCCTGGCCCAGGACGGCATCGAAAAAATCCTGAAAGGCCAGGCCGACTTCAACCAGTTGAGAAAGGTTACGGCAGAGGGATAAATAACGTTAGACCACAAACAGACAGCGAGCCGTTGTGTAATGCCCAACGGCTTTTTTTAGGCACGGACCTTCTTCACCATTTGTTCAGTCAACAAAATCCCTGCAAAACAGACAGTGGCGCAGGCAATAATGGAGGCCCCGGAGGTTATATTAAACTGATAGGAGATCCATAAGCCCGTTATACAGAAGACAATGCTCCAGGCAATGGCCGCAAGCATCATTTTGCCCAGCGACTTTGCAAAACGGCCGGCTAGATAGGGGGGGATTGTCAGCAGGGCGATTACCAGGATCAGGCCCACAACCCGTATGATCATTACAACCGACACCGCCACCATCGACAGCATCAGCAGGTAAAGAATGCTGACCGGCACACCCCGGGCCCGGGCAAACTCCTGGTCAAAGGACATCACCAGAAAGCTCCGGTAAAAAAGCAGCACCAGGGCCAGGATTACCACTACCAGTCCCGCCATGATCCACAGATCGGACACCGGCACGGCCAGGATACTCCCGAACAAGAAGCTCATCAGGTCCACATTGTAGCCCGGCGTAATATCAAGCAGGATAATACCGAGGGCCATACCCGCGGCCCACAACACCCCGATTATGGTGTCTACCCGGTCGCTGTGCCGCAGGGTTACGGCACCCATGACAAGTGATGCCGCCAGGGTAAACCCGATGGTGCACGGGAGCACCGGCCAGCCGAAAAAAAAGGCCAGGCCCACTCCCCCGTATGCGGTATGGGCAATGCCGCCCGACAGAAACACGATACGGTTGACCACCACCAGTGAGCCGATAATGCCGCAGGCAATGCTTGCCAGCACGGCTGCCATAAGGGCATTCTGCATAAACTCAAACGACAGGGCTTCAAGCATCAGGGTTCCTCCCGGGGATAGCCCAGCCGTTGCGACAGTTCGTTCAATGTGGTGCCCGCCGGACAGGTTTCATTATGCTCGCCGTACATCAGCGTCAGCATTTCAGGAGTCAGTTCAGGACGGCTGTTATAAAACAGCCTCTGGTTGACGCAGGCCACGCTCTTGACCTTGGAGGTAACAATATGAATATCGTGACTGACGATGACGATGGTAATAAATTTATTCAGGTCGCTCAGGAACTCGTAGAAGCAGAAGGTGCCGTGGGGATCGATGTTGGAGGTGGGCTCATCCAGGAGCAGCAGCCGGGGTCCCGCCACCAGTGCCCGGGCTATGATCACCCGTTGTATCTGTCCTCCGGAGAGCTCCCCGATACGCCGGGCGCCGAGCTCCTGCATCTCGACCTGCTCAAGGGCTGCCGCGGCCCGTTTTTTATCGTCTGCGTTGTACCTCCAGCCGGTGCGGCTTGCGTGGGCAAGGCCCATCAGCACCACCTGCTCAACCGTAATGGGAAAGTCGGGTTTAAAATCGTACTGTTGGGGCACATAGCCGATACTCCGGGCCACATCCTGCGGGTGACCGCCCAGCACCTCCACCCGGCCCGAATGCGCCGACAGCAGGCCCAGGATAATTTTCATAAGCGTTGTCTTGCCGCTGCCGTTGGGACCGATGACCGCCAGAAAATCGCCCGGCGATACGGACAGGTTTACATCCTCCAGCACAGGCTGATGATTATAGCTGAAGGAAACGTTTTCCAGCCGGATAATGGGTTCCATGACGCAAACACCGCATGCAGGGTTATGAATCAGTATGTATTCCGATGTATCCGTCGCAGCCGGTTGAACGGCTACTTGAGTGCTTCGGCAATCTGCCGGGCAACGGCTACCAGGTTTTCAGACCAGTTGTACGCCAGGGGATCGGCCCTGACAACACGCCCCCCTATTTCTCCGGCAATGGTTTGCGCGCTCTTGTCGGAAAACTGGGGCTGCACAAACACAACACCTATTGCCTCGCTGCGCGCACGACGGATAAGGGCAACCAACTCCCGGGGGCTCGGCTCTTTGCCCTCTATCTCCACCGGAACCTGATCGAGACCGTAGGTTGCGGCAAAATAGCCCCAGGCCGGGTGATACACCATGAAGCGGTTGCCTTTCCCGATTTTCTTTTTCAGAAGACCGGTAATCTGGGAGTCGGCCCGGTTTATCTCTTCGGCAAACTGCAGGTAATTGACACGATAGGCGCCTGCATGGGCGGAATCGGTTTCCATGAGCGCGTCACGGATGGACTGGGCCATAACGCGGACCAGCGGAGGCGACAGCCACACATGGGGATCGAGGATCTCATCACGGTCATGCCCATGGCCGTGATCATGTTCGTCCTCGTACCCGTGATGAGCAAGCATCGGCTGCCGGGGAACACCCTCCTCGAGACGCACAATGCGCATCGATTTGTTTGAAAGCGCAATTTTCCGGAGCCAGGCCCGTTCGAAATCCGCTCCAACGGCAAAATATAATTTCGATGCTGCCAGCCGGGTCATCTGCTGGGGTTTGGGCTCGTAGGTATGCATATCGGCTCCCGGCTCGACCATAACCGATACCTGCACCATATCCCCCCCGATTTTTTCCACGAAATACTTGAGCGGCAGGATACTGACGGTTACCCGGAGCGGTTCCCCGTAAGCAACACCGGTCAGCAAAAGCAGCACCCCTGCCGTCAACAGCCCTTTTTGTATCAAATCTTTCATACGCCGCCTCCTTTTGTGTGAGAAATAAATATCACGCACAACCTGACTATCTATGCAATAAAGCTGCCGAAAAATCAAGAAGTTTAAAGCAGCATCACCGGGCTTGACATGCGGCGCACGCACAAAAAAAAGGAGGGCCGCGCGGGTCCTCCTTATACATGCTGCTTCAAATATATGTCACAAAAATCAATGCCCGCACTTTTTATCAAGCGCCGTGTGGGTAAATGTTTTTTCGCAGGAATAATCGGCAACGATGTGGCCCTGGCCGATGAGCTTCCATTTATAAATGAGCAGCCCCTCAAGGCCTACCGGTCCCCGGGCATGAATCTTGTTGGTGCTGATGCCCACTTCGGCCCCCAGCCCGTAGCGAAAACCGTCGCTGAACCGGGTGCTGCAGTTCCAGAACACATTACCAGAATCGACCAGGTTCATAAAATGCACGGCATGGTCGCGGTTGCCGGTTACAATCACATCGGTATGGCCCGAGCCGTAACGGTTAATGTGGTCGATGGCCGCATCGATATCGTCCACCACCTTGACTGATAGAATATAATCGAGATACTCGGTTTTCCAGTCCTGCTCCTCGGCCGGCCGGCAGCCGATTATGTCAACGGTTTTGCTGCACCCGCGCACGTCGACACTATGCTGCTCAAGGCCGCTTTTCAAAGCCGGTAAAAACGCAGCGGCTATGCTTTCGTGCACCAGCAGGGTTTCAGCCGCATTACAGACCGCTACATACTGGGTTTTGGAATCCACGGCAACCCGCACCGCCATGTCGATATCCGCTTCGGCATCGATGTACACATGGCAGATACCGTCGGCATGACCCAGCACCGGAATATTGGAGTTATCCATAATGTACTTCACAAACTCGTTTGATCCCCGGGGAATAATCAGGTCGATAAACTCGTCCATCTTCAGCATCTCGCCCACCTCGGCCCGGGTCTCAAGTAGCTGCAGCCATCCTGCGGGGATATCCGCTGACTCAGTGGCAGCGGTAATCACATCGGCCAGAATGCGGTTGGTATTCTGGGCCTCGCTGCCGCCTTTGAGCAGCACACCATTGCCGCTTTTCAGGCACAGGGTTGAAATCTGCACCAGGGCATCGGGACGCGATTCAAAGATCACCCCGATAACCCCTATGGGGCAGCTTACCTTAAACAGCTCAAGTCCCTGGTCGAGCTCAGTGGCGGTCATGGTATGCCCAACGGGATCAGGCAACTGGATCAGGCTCTCAATACCGGCAATTACCCCATCGATCTTGCCCTGGTCGAACTTGAGCCGTTTCAAAAGCGGGGCCGCAAGATCATTTTCCCCGGCGACCTCAAGGTCTTTTACGTTGGCCGCGATAATCTCTTGCGCACGCTCCCTGAGAGCCGCTGCAATTGCGGCCAGGGCGCTGTTTTTCTGCTCGGTCGTTACCGCCGCCAGCTTAATCGATGCCTGCTTGGCGGCCTGTGAAAGGGTTCGTATATCCATATTAATTCCGTTTCTATCTATAGTTTCATATTTTTCAGGTAAAAAGCATTAGCAAAGTATAAGGAAAAGGACATCTGGTGTCAACACCTTCAAAAACTGCCCGTCGCGCGCTCAATTTCAGTGAAATCATAAAGGCCGTTCAAAAGAGACCGCCCATTGGTTACCCGGTCGTGCTGGGCATAGGCAAGAGACGATAACTGCACAGAGAGCCCCTGTACCGTTTGTCAGCAAAATGCTTGTGTTGTTTTTATGAATATTCAAAAGGAATTAAGAGAGAATATGCTGCAACATATGTGGTAGAGGGGAACCCCTCCGGCACATAATCCTGAAAAAAACATCAGGAAGCCTCTGAGCCGAATACGGTCAGACGCTCACGAATCTTTGTTTTAAAGGTTGGCCAGGCAATTCTCAGCGTCATCGTAAGGCTGTTGCCAAACGATTTCAGCATGAGCAAAAAAAACGACAGGGGTTCCACGACAATCGACAGGAAAGCATACAGCACATTGAAGCCGCACCGTATCAAAGGCCGCGAACGCTTTGCAAGAAAATAGTCGACCATGCCTTCTGATATCAGGGGCGTTATACGCACCAGCTTATTAAGGTAGGAACGGCTATATCTAAAATAGTTTTGGATGTCGGGATCACTGTCACTCCCGAACTTTTCTTTATACATATCATAAATATCCGTTCCTTTATAAAAGGTCAGCGAAAACAATTGCAACTGGAACGGTTTGGGAACTTTTTTCAGCACATCGATCGTCTCAATAACATTGTCATCATTTTCAAACGGATTGTCCAGAATAACATCATAGTATCCACTGATACCATGCTTATGACAAAGCCGGGTGGCTTCTAAAAATGTATCATTTGAAACTTTCCGGTAAAATACGTCCCGGTTTGTTTGTTCGCTTCCGGACTGAAGCCCCATGGTAACCCACCCCAGGCCGGCTTCCTTCAGCACAACAATTTTTTCTTCGGTCAAATGCAGCGGGGTTGAGCGGACAATAAACGGCAGGTTAATCCATTTCTTGTAATCGCGGGCAAATTCCCTGTGCCATTCAACCGACTGCGCAAGAAAGCAGTCATCGTGGATATTCATCAGCATCATATCGGGAAACTGCTCTACTACTTTTCGCATTTCAGCCAGGAAGTTCTGCGGGGATCGTTTGCGAAGTTTTTTTGAGCCGTACAGTTTTGATAGAAACGAATTACAGCAGTAGGCACATGAAAACGGACATCCCCGGGAACTGATTATATTATAAGCCTTTCCATCATACCGGGTAAACTGCCGGAAAAGAGCGCGGTTCATGGGCTGAATGGTATCTCCACTATAGACATATGCATGCTCTGGTAAATGTTCAGGAAAGGGAAATCTGTCAAGATCATCTATTAACGGACGAAGGGGATTGCGGACAACCGTTCCATCCTTTTTATAGGCAAGATTTTGAATGCTATAAAAGGACTGCCCCCTGTCAAAATGCTCGGCCATCTCCAGCATGACTTCTTCGCTTTCTCCAAGACTGACATAATCAGCATAGTCCAGGCACTCCTCCGGATTAATGGTTGGATGAATACCACCGACCACTAATGGAATCTCCGGAAAACGCTTTTTAACCGCCGTACCGATACGTCTTGCAAATGGTGCCTCATAACTCATAAAACCGCATCCGACAAAATCCGGCCTCTGCCGGTCGATAAAATCCACCAAAGCGGCACATGCCGATTCTGTATGCCGGGGCAAAAAAACAATTGATGAATGATGCCCATTTTTCAACAGAAAGGAGTGTATATATTTTATACCAAAATTTTCTGTTGTCGGGAGTAGTGATACGAGAATGCTTTTCATACACGCCCTGCCTGAATGATTATTTTTTTTGAAATGCCTTTTTAAAAAAGAACCTTATTTTTTTCAACCCAAACATTCTATATCTCCGTGTAAAGCGGGCGGCATCAACATCGAATTGCTTGTCCCTGTCCAAAACTCGCGCAAAGCTGTGAGCGAACATACCAAGATTAGGTAGAAATCTATATATTTTCATCTGTATAAGAAAACGGTTAAGCCATTTTGGCAACACAAGTAAAAAAACAAGGTAGGTCTGCAGCCGTGCAAATCTCTTTTCACTTATCGTCCCACCCTCGATAAAAGACCGTGCGTTCATCCCGATATTAATTTCTTCGACATCTTGCGGGGTAAGCATATGATGGTCCCGGGCAATATCAATTATTTTCGTCTGGGGATAGTATCGCAGAAAATAAACACTCAGTCGGTGCGGGCGGGTTTCATTATAAAATGACAGCATGCTCTCAACATCCCGTTCGTCCTGTGTCGGCAGTCCAAGCATATTTTCACAAATAGCCTGCATTCCCGCCTGGCGTAAAACGGTTATTGCGTTCTTGACTTTTTCGTTGGTTTCGCACCGGTTAAGAATTGAACGCTTGAGATCTTCGTTCAGCGACTGTACTCCCATAATAGCCTGCCAGCAATTACTCTCTTTGAGAAGAGCGGCTACCTCTTCATCGATAAAATTCACATGGATACAACAGGTAAACGGTACGTTAATATCCTGTCGATATCCTTCCAGAAATTCGAACAGCCACTTTCGATCGCTGATAAAAATCTCATCCCAGAAATGCACCGCGCTGTAGCCATACTTTTGTTTTGCCTCCCGCAGTTCATGCAACACATTTTGAGCACTTCGCCTGCGAAAAAACCTCCCCTTGCCCCGGTAGATTACATCTTTATACATAGAGTTGTTGCAAAACGTACATTTATTCACACAGCCCCGGCTGGACAAAGATATATAACCGTCCCTTATATGCGGCAGCTTATCATAGAAAATTTCTTTATCAGGATACGGCAGGCTGTCAAGATTTTCCACCAGAGGGCGCACATCATTTTTAATAATCTGATCGCCCGCCTTTGCCCATATGTTCGGTATGCCCCGACATATCCTGTCATCAG
>JANQGV010000277.1 GCA_028282925.1 Thermodesulfobacteriota bacterium | reverse complement strand
ACAACCGATGTTGCTCCGGGCTACGACCACCTCACCGCAGCCATCGGGGCCGCCAATTCCTCACGGTATGGTGCCGACCTGGTCTGCTACATTACCCCTGCCGAGCATCTGGCCCTGCCCAACGAGGAAGATGTGCGCGAGGGTGTGCGCATGTGCCGTATCGCCTGTTATATCGGCGACATGGTCAAATACGGCCGGCGCGACCGGGACCTGGAAATTTCCAAAGCGCGTCGTGACCTGCAATGGGACAAGCAGTTCGATCTGGCCATGTTCGGCGACGTGGCCCGGTCCGTCCGTGACAGCCGCAAGCCCTCTGCCGAGAGGTCATGCACCATGTGCGGCTCTTTTTGCGCCATGGAGAGTGTGAATGATTGTTTTAAAGAGGTGCTTGAAAACAGCCCTAAAAAATAGCCGAGGCTGCCGAAAAACGCTCATCTACGGCGTTGCACGCATCCTTCGTCGCTGCGACGTACAAACACGTACGCCTCACTCCTCAGGACTGCGCGGCGCCTTGTATCTGAGCGTTTTTCGGCAGCCTCTATATTAGTGCCGGATAAAGGGTTGTTTGATGAGAAATTAGGGCCTCGCTCAGGCGAACAGGATGCAGCCGAAGAGAAATACCAGCTCCGACAGTACTGTTGCAGCGCCGAGGGTGTCGCCGGTAATGCCGCCGATTTGAGCGTGGGAATACCAGCGGAAGCAGAACAGAAAGAGGATGACACCCAGCAGTGAGAGTGCTGTTGTGACGGAAAGCAGGCAGGGAATGAGCCACAGGCCGGACAGCACCAGTACGGGCGTGTTTGCTCCCTGGGAAAACAGCCCCCCGGTGCCTCCTTTGCGGACATAGGGGCTCACCCTGAAGAGAAAAACCTGGGCCCAGCGCCCTATAACAGGATAGATGAATAGAACTGCCGCTGCAAAAGGCGTGGCCTTTTCGCTCAGCAGCAGGACTTTCAGCATAAGCGCCAGCACTAATGCCGTTACACCCATGACCCCGGTACGGCTGTCTTTCATTATTTCGAGCTTTTTATCCGGTTGCGTATGGGTGCTGAAAAAGCCGTCGCAGGTATCGGCCAAGCCGTCCAGATGAAATGCGCCGGTCAGAATGGCTTCCAGGGTCACTATAACGGCCGCGATCAGCAGCGGGCTGCACATGCCGTAGTTGATGAACAGCCACCAGCAACTGAAAAGCACGGCTCCCAGCAGCCAGCCTACGAACGGAAAAAAGAAAAGACTGTAGCGTGCAATGCCCGTGTCCGGTTGTATGGACATGGGAACCGGAATGCGGGTCAGAAACTGAACTGCGAACAAAGGCGCAAGAATAGCTTTTTTCATGAGCTGCACGTGTATGGTTGTCGTTTTCGCTTTTCTGATACGTTCTACTATATCTGTTTGAAAAGATAATTACAAGTCATTGGATTGCATATGACCGAAGCACTGCTCATTGTTATCTGTGCCTGGATTCTGGACGCGATACTGGGGGATCCCGAATCGATGCCCCACCCTGTGCGTCTCATCGGACGTCTGATACAGACACTGGAAAGCGTGCTGCGCACGTATGTTCCCAACCTGAAATTCGCCGGGGTTGTGCTGGGAATTACGGTTCCCGCATCGGTGTTTCTTTTGACGCTGGGAGTGACGTTGCTTGCTTTTTGTATCGGTCCGGCATGCGGTTTTGTTGTATCGACCATACTGGTATATACTTGCCTGTCGACCAAAAGCCTCAGCCGTGAAGCGCTACGTGTGCTGAGGTTTTTGCGGGAGGATGATATCAAGGGCGCTCGCAAACAGTTGGCGCGCATTGTGGGCCGGGACACCCAGCACCTTGATCGGCAGGATGTTATTCGGGCTACGGTTGAAACGGTAGGGGAAAACACGGTCGACGGGATTATCGCCCCACTTTTTTATGCCTGTATCGGAGGCGCTCCGCTTGCCATGGCCTATAAGGCCGTTAATACCCTTGACTCAATGGTGGGGTATAAAAACGAACGCTACCGTGACTTCGGCTGCTTTTCAGCCCGGCTTGACGATTGTGCAAATTATATTCCAGCACGTCTCAGTCCGGTATTGATAGCTCTGGCCGTGCTGGTGCTTATGCCCGGCCGTCTGACTGCCGCCCTGCGGATCGGCATGCGTGACTGTCGCAACACCCCGAGTCCCAATGCCGGATTCCCTGAGGCGTGCTTTGCAGGTGCCCTTGGTATACAGCTTGGCGGTCCGGCCGTTTACGGAGGGGTGCAAACCACAAAGCCGCACATCGGCGATGCGCAGAGGCCATCCGACAATGGGGCCGTTAAAGAGGCGGTGGTGCTTATGTGGGGGACGTCTTTTTTTAGCCTTGCTGTTTTTGGGGGGTGTAGTATGATGATCGGCAGTTTGATCAGGTGATACACTAAAAGGAATCTAAAGGATACTTGTACAGTTATGCAACCTTTAAAACCGTCGGAAATCGAAGCTGAATCCATGCGGATTATCGAGGCTGAAGCAGGTCCTCATTCGTTCTCGCCGGAGCAGTGGCAAGTCGTGAGGCGCATTATCCATGCCACCGCCGATTTTGACATTATGCAGACCGTGCGCTTTCATGCGGATGCTGTTGCGGCGGGAATTCAAGCCCTGAGGGACGGCAGGCCCCTGTATGTCGATACGGCAATGCTGGCCGCAGGTGCATCGACCGTTCTGCTGGAAAAACTGGGATGTGAGGTATTGTGCTATATCGCTGATGATGATGTGAAACAGGAGAGTCTTGCAACCGGCCTTACCCGCTCCGTGTGTGCAATGCGCAAAGCCGCGCCGCAGGTGCAGGGAGGGATTATTGCCGTGGGCAACGCACCAACCGCCCTGCATGAGGCGATTAGCCTCTGCGAACAGGGTGCTGTGGCTCCTGCTCTGATTATCGGTATGCCGGTCGGTTTTGTGGAAGCGCGTGAGTCAAAAGAGCGCCTGCTGAACTCTTCCTGTGTGTATTTAACCAACAGCGATCGTAAAGGCGGAACGCCGGCAACGGCGGCCGCGATAAATGCATTGCTGCAACTCGCAGAAAAGGAATAGGTGTTATGCCCGGAACAGTATATATCGTCGGCGTTGGTCCCGGCGACCCCGATATGGTAACGGTCAAAGCCACGAAGATTCTTGCCGCCGTCGATACGGTTTTTGTGCCCATATCAAAGGAGGGAAGGCAGAGCATTGCCCGCACTGCCGTGCAGGACTATATTCCCCCGGAAACGTTCGTGGAGGAAATGCTGTTTCCCATGCTCAAGGACCGGGGAGCCCTGGAAGCGTTTTATCGAAAAAATTTTTCAACCATCGCCGGGCATGCACGGGAGGGCAGGGATGTTGCTTTGATTACTATCGGCGATCCCAGCCTCTACAGCACTGCCTGGCCGATTATGGCGTTGTTGCAGGAGCAGGAGCCGGACATACCTGTTGAAATGATACCGGGGATACCCTCCTTTTGCCTTGCCGCCTCTCGTTCACGATTCTGTCTGGCAGAGGGCCAGGAAGTGGTATCGGTTGTTTCCGCCTACGACTCCCCTGAGCGACTCGGCTTGCTTATGGATGTGTCGGAGACCATTGTTTTTTTGAAGACCTATAAAGAGCGCGAAAAGCTCATGTATCTTCTTCAAAAACGGGATCTCCTGAAAAGTTGCATCTATGTCAAAAGGTGCGGACTTGAGGATGAAGAAATTGTTTTCGATCTGAAAGAGTTTCCCGGCGATCTTGACTATTTATCAATGATTATCCTGAAAAAACCAAAAGCCGCCTTGTTTGATGGGTAAAACGGACACATTGCGCACCGGGTATACCACCGGAACCTGTGCGGCTGCCGCCGCCCGAGGGGCGCTGCTGTGCCTGCAGGGCAAGGAGGTACACCGTATTGACCTTACATTACCCGGTGGGGATACTGCTGTAATCACCCCTCAGTCGGCCCGGCTGCAGGCTGATGCCGGCCGGTGTTCCGTTGTGAAAGATGCAGGCGATGACCCCGACAGCACACATGGCGCCGTAATCAGCGCAGAGGTCCGTCTGGTTGCCGAACCTGGTATTAGTATAAAAGGCGGAGCAGGGGTCGGTACGGTCACCCGGCCGGGGCTGGCCATACCGCCCGGAGAGCCGGCTATTAATCCGGTGCCACGACAGATGATAAGGGATGCCCTTTCGGACCTGGTGCCTGATGGGCAGGGGGCCGAGGTAACCATAAGCGTTGCCGGGGGGGAGGACCTGGCGAAAAAGACCTTGAACCCGAGGCTCGGTATTGTGGGTGGGATCTCAATTCTGGGGACAACGGGCATTGTTGTGCCGTATTCCCACGATGCGTATCGCGAGTCCATAACCTGCGCATTCGACGTTTTGCGGGCCCAAGGAGAATCAACAACCGTTCTTTCCACGGGCAAAAGCAGCGAAAAGAGCGCTCGGAGCTTTTTTTCCGTGCTTTCGGAAGCGTGCTTCGTGCTTATGGGAGACTATTTTTCCTTTGCTGTCAGGGAAGCTGCCGGACACGGCATGCAGAAGATTATTCTTGCCTGTTTTCCCGGAAAACTGGTAAAAATAGCCGGAGGTGCAGGATGCACGCACTTCAGTAAATCGGATATTGACCTGGTGTTTTTGTCTGAAGTTGCAGCGAAAACTGGTGTTGCGGATGCCGTGGTGAGTGAGATACGGCAGGCAAATACGGTACGTCACGCCTGCGAAATGCTTGAAAAAGATACGCTCAAAGCTGTCTGTACGCGGCTGGCTGAAATGGCCCTACGTATGCTATCGGATGAAGCGGGCGGGAATGTGGCCGGGGAAGTGCTGGTGCTGTCGTATGATGCCGAAGTCCTGTGCCATGTTTGTTGAGAGGATGGGCGTCAAGCGACTTGAGAACATTTAAGTATTGAACACGTTCGGTTTTATATAGGCGGTTCAATTTACTTTTCTTTGCTCGCTCCAAAGAAAAGTAACAAAAGAAAAGGCGCCCTGCAACGTGTCCCGCCGGTGGCGGGATGCCCTCGCGGCACGATTCCAGCCGGCGGGTCAACAAACTCGTCCCGGCAGGCCGGGACTCAGACATGTCGACCCTTGTTTCCGGCTGAAATCGCTGCACTCGGCTGCGTTGCAATGGGACCAAGAAAACATCATTATTCGACTGTAGGAACTTTTTTTTTAGAGCATAACTGGGAGTATCATCGAACATATTTGTTGTTAATATGGCTCATAAAAAAAACACAATCAGCATTATAGGCATGGGCGTATCCCCGGAAGATGTGTCCTCCAGGGCCCTGGCTATAATTAATGCGGCCGATGTTTTGATCGGCGGCAGGCGGCAACTGGCATTGTTCGCCGACCATCCGGGCGAGAAAATCCCGATCGGGAAGAATGCGGCAGGCCTTATGAAACAGCTGAAAACAAGGCTGAAGGATAAAAAGGTTGCGGTGCTGGCATCGGGCGACCCTAATTTTTTCGGTATAGCGAACCTGTTTTATCAGGCGTTTGATAAAAAAAGACTGGAGGTTTTGCCAAATATTACCGCTTTCCAGGAAGCCTTCGGGCGAATTCGTGAGCCGTGGGACGATGTGCAGGTTGTCAGCATTCATGGCCGGGAACTGAAGGCCCTTGACGCCCTGCTGCAGGGCGACGGTACTTTTGTGGTTTACTGCGATCACATCAATACCCCCGCCCGGGTTGCGGAGTATCTTATCGAAAAAAATCCCGCCCTGAAACGTTGCACTGCCTGGGCGTTCGACAGCCTGGGCGCTGAGAACGAGAAGACCGTGCACGGCCGGCTTGAGAAGTTGCGGCAGTGCGCCGATATGCACTTGGGGATGGTGATTATTAAAAAAGAGCCGGGACCCGGAACCCCGTACCCTGGTATTCCCGATGCGGATTTCAGCCACCGGGGCGGTATGATCACCAAGCGGGACATCAGGATGATGACCCTGGCGCGGCTTGCCCTGCGGCCGGGAAACGTGCTGTGGGATGTCGGTGCAGGCAGCGGATCTGTGGCGATAGAAGCGGCAACGCTGTGTCCCGGAGTGCAGGTCTATGCCGTTGAAAAGGATCCCCGGCGTTTCAGGGAGATGGAGTCGAATTTCGCCAAGTTCAACGTGGTTCACGGCAGGGCCGTTCTTGGTTCGGCTCCTGAAGCCCTCAAGAATTTTCCTGCGCCCGACAGCGTTTTTATCGGTGGCTCCGGGGGCGGTTTGTCCCGGATACTCGAACTGGTGAAGAAAAACATACAAACAAACGGCCATATCGTCATTAACTGCGTGACCATGGCAACTCTTCAGCAGGCCACAACTGTGCTGGACCGCTGGAAATGGGAGTACGATATAACCCTGGCGCAACTGTCGCACCTGCAGTCGGGGGAAGGGCCGGACATATTCAGGGCGGACAACGCTATTCATATTATCCATGCCTGTGCGAAATAAAGGCGAGGGCTCTGCTTCCCAGTGACCCTGGTTTGCAGGCATGTAGGCGGTATGCGAAAGAATGAAAAAAACATTAAACGTAAAAATTTATTTTGTCGGGGCCGGAGCGGGTGATCCGGAACTGCTGACCCTGAAGGGCAAAAGACTTCTTGAACAGGCGGATCTGGTTGTCTTTGCCGGTTCGCTGGTGAATAAAGATGTGCTTGATTTTGCCGGCGGCCAGGCGCGGCTGCTCGACAGCGCACCGCTTGACCTTGCGGAAATCGTGGCGGAAATGGCGGCTGCCGCTAAAAAGGGGGAGATGGTAGTGCGTCTGCACAGCGGCGATCCGGCCATGTACGGTGCAATTGCCGAGCAGATGGAACTGCTTGACAGGGAAGAGATTGCCTATGAAGTTGTGCCGGGCGTCAGTTCGGCTTTTGCCGCAGCCGCGGCCCTTAAAATGGAATATACCCTGCCCGAGGTGTCGCAGACCCTGATCCTGACACGCCGCTCGGGGCGCACCCCGGTGCCGGAAAAGGAATCGTTGCGTGACCTTGCCCGCCACCGGGCGTCAATGTCCATTTTTCTGAGTGCCGGAATGATCGACGAGGTGGTAAGCGATCTTGTTGAGGGCGGCTACCCGGAAACAACCCCGGCCGCGATTGTGTATCGTGCAAGCTGGCCGGACGAAAAGGTGCTGACGGGCACCCTGCAGACCATTGGTGCTGCTGCAAAGCGGGCCGATATACACCGGCAGGCGCTGATTATCGTCGGCGAGGCGGTCGGTCGAAAAATCAAGGCCCAGTCGAAACTGTATGCCCCCGACTTTTCCCACGGGTATCGAGCATCGCGGGAGCAGGACGACGACACCGTCGCTATCGTAGCCGTTACCCGCCGGGGTCGGCATACCGGAACCCGTTTGCTGCATGCCCTTGATGAGGCGCGGCTGTTCCTGCCGGAGAAGTTCAGCGAAGAAGTGCAGGACGAGCGGGTGCTGTTTTACGAATCGCTGCACGACAACATTGAAGAGATCTTCGGAACGTATCGCCGGATCGTGCTTATAATGGCCACCGGTATTGCGGTGCGGATGATTGCACCCCTGCTGGAATCGAAATGGAAAGACCCGGCAGTGGTTTCAATGGACGACAGCGCCCGTAACATTATCAGCCTTGTCTCAGGCCATTGGGGTGGGGCAAACGACCTGACGGAAAAGCTTTCGCATATCATCGGCGGAAATCCGGTGGTGACGACTGAAAGCGACGTTATGGGTTTCCCGGCGGTTGATGTGCTGGTCAAAACCCTGACCGGCGGAAAAGTGCCTGCCGATCCTGGTGTGCTGAAAGGTGTTCAGGCGGCAATCCTGGAAGATGAAGATGTGGGTTTCTTCCCCAGGGACCTCAGTGCGGCCCCCCTGATGAAAGGACACAAGAATCTGCATTTTTTCGACTCGGTGGAAGCCCTGGTCTGTTCGCAGTGTACCGCCGGATTGATTGTTGCGCACCATGCACCCGAGCGGGTCCATGTACATGAGCGCTTTCTGGTTGTGCAGCCCCGGGATCTTGTGGTGGGTATCGGGTGTCATGCCGGAATCAGGGCCGAGGAGATAGAGCGGGGCATCCAAATGGTGTTTCAGGATATGCATTTGTCTGTTGACTGTATTTCCCGGCTGTGTTCCATCGACCGGAAGCAGGAAGAGCAAGGACTCATCGATTATGCCCGGTTCAGGAATGTGCCTATTTCTTTTTTTCCGGCCGAGATAATCAACCGGGTTTCCGTTCCTTCGCCTGCGTCCGAGCATGCCATGGAGGCCGTAGGAGCCCGGGGAGTGGCCGAGCCCTGCGCGATTCTGGGTGCCGAGGGAGGGAAGCTTTTAATGAATAAAATGAAGCTTGATAATATGACAATTGCCATTGCAACAATATCGCTCAAGAATCTTCTGGAAGATGAGGTGACGGACAATGACTGACAGGAGGGGAAAACTCTTTGTTACCGGCGTCGGCCCCGGTGCCGGTGATGCCATGACGGTTCAGGCCCAAAAGGTTTTGCAGGAATGTGAAGTTGTGGTCGGGTATGCGAAATATATCGACCTGATCGAGCCCTATTGCAGGAACAAAGTCATCATTTCCAGCGGCATGGGCAAAGAGGTTGAGCGCTGTGAGGCAGCCCTGCGTGAGGCGCTGCTGGGACGCCGGGTGGTGCTTGTCTCAAGCGGCGATGCCGGTATTTACGGCATGGCGGGCATCGTGCTGGAAATAGCGCATCAAAAGGGCATTGAACATACCGACGCTATCGAGATCGTGCCGGGAATGCCGGCATTTGTGGCCGCGGCAGCGCTGGCCGGTGCACCTTTGATGAATGATTTTGCCTGTATTTCACTCAGTGACCTTATGAACCCCTGGGAGAAAATTGAAAAGAAGCTTGAAGCCGCCGCTGCGGGTGACTTTGTAACTTGCCTGTATAATCCTAAAAGTAAAAAACGTATCACGCAAATTGAAAGTGCCCGTGATATTTTTCTTAAACATCGCAGCCCGGATACCCCCTGCGCCGTGGTGCGGAATGCGTATCGGGATGAACAATCCGTTATCACAACCAGCCTTGAAGAACTGCTCAGCCACCCCATCGACATGCTGTGCCTGGTGATTATCGGTAACAGCGAGTCCCTTCAATACGGACCATGGCTTGTGAACCCCCGTGGATATGCCATACCAGACCGGTCCGGGGAGAGCGAAGAGTAGAGAGGGTATAGTGATTGATTGTGTTTTTTAAAACCACGGCTTTGAGTCGTGCACCCCGAATAGCTTTTAGCGATTCGGGGTGGGTATGTATATAAGACGCTACGCGTCTTCTACCCCCTTTCTTTGTTCGCCCCAAAGAAAGGGGGGAAAGAAAGGGCGCCCTGCAACTTGTCCCGCCGCAGGCGGGATGTCCTCGTGGCCGATTTCAGTCGGCGGGTCAACAAACTCGCCCCTGAAGAACGGGGCTCAAACATGTCGACCCTTGTTTCCTCCTGAAATCGCTGCACTCGGCTGCGTTG
>JANQGV010000272.1 GCA_028282925.1 Thermodesulfobacteriota bacterium | reverse complement strand
TAATCGATACCGGCCAGTTGTATGTTGTTCAGTACCCGCACCTCGTTTCTCAACATCACAATGCCGGTGTCCGCCAGGATTTCCGCCACCCTTTCCGTTCCGGCATACTTCTCGTGATTCCCGGTTGCAAAAAACGCCGGGGCGTTCAGTTTTTTCAGCGGCTCGACTGTACGCTTGTTCACCGGGCCGATGCCGTCGAACATATCGCCGGTAATACAAATGAAATCCGGTTGCAGGGCATTTGTTTTTTCCACGATTCGGGTTAGATATCCTGAATTATGAATGGTGCCGACATGAATATCCGAAAGGTGCACCACCTTAACCGGTGCTGAAAGATTTTTCAGCGGAATCGTAACCTCCTTTACCCTGATAAACAGGGCATTGACCAGGCCGTATATCGTCAAAACACCCACAAGCCCCACCAGCGCCCAGCCCACCGCCCGCGAATCGGTTTTAAAAAGCAGGCGTACCGGTTCATACATCACCAGAAAGCTGAAGAGCATAAAAACGATACCCAGCCAGACGGATGCCAGCGTATACAACACCATGGTTATCCCGTTGGCGAAAAACTTTTCGGTAAGCGTACAGACGGGAAACGACATGGTCAGCACGGCAACCAGCAGCACCTGCCCCCATGAAAACGGCACATCAAACAGCCTTTTGAGCCGCAAGTAGACATAGGTATGGACACTGAGCATGGCCAGGCAGAAAATGCCGTAAAAAATAATATATTGTGCTGTTTTACTCATATCTGCATTTCGGAAAACAATGATCTTGAGGCTTGCGCTGATTGGATTTTTACGGTCAACCAGACACTGTTGTACCCAATATATACCGTTATACTCCCGGGGAGTCAATAGGGGGCAACATAATCGTCACCGGCCGATCAGGGCGGAAAGTCTTCATGGGACAGGATACGGCCGGTGTAGTCGTCCGGAGGCTGTGAAGCCACATACACTGCGTGCCGGCTCCATTCCTCGGGAGACTGCCATGCCGAGGTGTCCAGGTCACGGTTTAAATAGACCCAGCCCTCAGTTGCCGTATTATCGGGGCGCAGGGCATTAACGGCTATCCGATAGGGCCGCAGTTCCTGCGCAAGCCCCAGCGTCAAACGCTCGACCGCCGTTTTACTGACGTCATAGGCAATACCGGTGAACGGCGAATGGTCAAGAGAGCGGACAACCACCGACGACAGATTGATGATATGTCCGCCTCCCTGTTGGATCATGTGGGGCAAAACCGCTTTACTGCACACAACCATACCCCGCAGGTTAACGTTCATGATCGTGTCCCATTGTTTGAGAGACAAGTCTTTAAACGGCATCGGACGATTTGTTGCGGCATTGTTGACCAGGATGTCGACCCGGCTGAAGGCTGCCAGTGTCTGCGACACCAGCACGGCAACATCCTGCTCATCGGCAACGTCGGCTTTAACCGGCAGGGCGGTGCCGCCCAGTGCTTCTATGTCCTCTACGGTTTGCCCGATAGAGCCCTCAATTGATGCGCATGGTTCCACGGTACGCGCCGCAACAACAACACAGGCCCCTTCCCGGGCATAAGCAAGCGCTATCGCCTTACCTATTCCGCGGCTGGCTCCGGTTACTACGGCAACCCGTCCTTTCAGTTTCATAGCGTTCGTTTCCCCTCCGCGTCAGTTCCTGAAATCTTTCATCTTCCGGTGCGGCAGGCTTCATCCACCATCCTCAGAAAAAGGGTATTGGCTTGCTCGTCACCCGCCATAAGCGCAGACCCCAGAGCCTCTAGGATATACAAAACCTCGTCGCCGTACTGTTCATGCAATGCCCGACACAACGGCAGATCGTTTTCCAGGCTGTAGCGCACCAGTCCCGGCAAAAGACGAGCGACCTGGGGTTTTGTAAAGATCCCCTTTCGGGCGATTTCGTGAAGCAGGCTCTGCTGATCCGGCGAAAAAAACATGGTTATTCCGTATAAAACGTCATGGTAATAAACTGGTATCTTATAGCATGAAACCGCTTATGTATGTGCAATTTTCTCCCGATGTATCAATTAGTAAAGAACAGTGTTCACCAAAGCAAAATTACTACTTTTTTATTATATATTCTAAAATTTTAACATCATATGCTTGTTTCTTTATCATTTAAAAACATGCAGTTGGGTTTATTTCAAACCGGCTGCACGGTAAACAGGCTGTATACGTCAAAACATGAACCAGCAACCGATTCAAAAAGTAGAAATCAAAGAATACAACGCCAAAGAAACCATTGTAATTGAAGGCACATCAAATGACCGTTTTTATGTTGTTTTACAGGGGAGCGTTGAAGTCCTGCATGAAAACAAAAGCATCCGGGTCATTGCCGAGGGTGATGTGTTCGGCATTGAATATTACTATTTGAGATGCCCCTACGCCATGACCGCCCAGGCCTTGACCGATGCGCGGGTCGCCTCCTATCATACCGACATGCTCAATGATATCATTTACGACAATCCGCAACTGACCCAGCGCCTGTTCACCTCATTGGCCAGACAACTCGACGACACATCAAAGATCATCGCCAGGAACCAGCCGGTTCAAAAGGAAACTCCCAACCTGGAAGGACTGGATATTGAGGAAGCAGACACGAATCCGCTGGCTGAAGTAGCCGAGGAAGCGGGCTCCAAGCTTGAAAAGCTGCTTATGGAAAATCTGCGCTTTGAGGAAGTGCGCATGGACCGCACCTCGGTGGAATCAAAAACATTTGAGCCCCCGGCCCCCGAACCGCCCTCACCCGTATCCGATGAAACACAGGTTCTGGGCACCATGCGCTTTGACCAAACCCAGGCCTTCGACGCGGATGAGGTCGACGCCACCCGGGACACACCCCAGGCTGCTGAAGCGCCTCCGGAGTCTGCCGGTCCGCTGGACTTTCACGACCAACTACTCAGCTGTTTCATTGAGGAGTCCTCGGCCCTTCTCAAGGAGCTGCAAATCCTGGGCGAATCCCTGAAGCTGGTCGGCATTCCCAACGATGATGAAGCCAGGCAGCTTATCGAGTTTGCCCAGAAGCTCAACCGGCTCATCGGCGGTACTGCCTCCATGGGTTTCGACCAGTTTTCGCAGCTCTCACGCAAAACATCCCTTCTTGCCGCACGCTGCGCCGAAATTCGGGAAATGACCATCAGGATACTGGTCAGCAACCTGAACCTGGTTATTTCGGTGCTGGAAGAGTGCTTCAGCAATGTCGAGGCCATTAAGAAGGTGGATGAGATGATTCCCCAGTTGGAGCAACGCCTTGATATCTGCATGGTTGCCGTTGGCATTGAACATCCCGACATCAAAAGCCAGAACGAGATAGACGATATCCTCGAAAAATTTCGGAGGGGTGAGGAGGTTTAGCTCCACAACAAGCGAGGATTCGCAATTTCCTTTCATCGTACAGGACGGTTCCCGCGCATTATGAAAACTGCCACGGTAACATTCACCTCGTATAACACGTCCGTCGCCAATGCACTCAACCGTATTAACGCTGCAGAAAAACTGGCTGAACAAAAAGCCGTCCTGCTGAAACCCAACCTGGTCAACAGCGCACCCCCTCCCGTTACTACACCGGTCTCTTTCTGCGAAGCTGTGGCTGCGTATGTACAGGCCTGTTCACAAGCGTCGATCATTATAGCCGAAGGGTGCGGTGACAAAGACTATGAAACAAACGAAATCTTCACCAGCCTCGGCTACACCTCAATGGCGAAGCGGCTCGGTATTCCTCTTGTTGACCTTAATACAGAACCCCTCAAAAAACTGAGCTGCGGCACCTGTTCGGTGTTTCCTGAAATATATCTCCCCGAGGTCGCCTTCAGTCATTTCATTGTATCTCTGCCGGTTTTGAAAGCCCACTCCCTGGCCGGGATCACCGGATCGCTGAAAAACATGATGGGTTTCGCGCCGCCCGCCCATTATTCCGGAATGTCGGGTGTATGGAAAAAGGCGGCCTTCCATCAGCATATGCATCAAGCTATCCGGGAATTGAACGCTTATCGTACACCTGATTTGACGGTTATGGATGCAACCGCCGGCCTTGCCGAGCATCACCTGGGCGGGCGCTTGTGTTCTCCGCCCGTTCAAAAAATCATTGCCGGCTATTCCCCTCTGGAGGTTGACCGCAAGGCGGCCGAACTGCTTGAGTTTAACTGGCGGGACATACCGCATCTGACGGAAAAATGCTGACACAAACACGGTGGGGATGATTTATCCGATTTTTTCCTTGATTTTTTCGATCAAATCACGGGGTTTGACGGGTTTTACCATATAATCGTCACAGCCCATATCAAACGATTCCATGTAGTGGGATTTATACCCGGTAAGCATAATAATCGGAATACCGCTGCCATAGGCTACGCCCCGCTGTTTTTCTTCACTGCGAATTATTTCCAGCACGGACACTCCGTCGATATCGGGCATTTTCACATCGAGCACAATGGCGGAAAGGGGTTCGCGATGCAGCGAATAGACATAGGTACCGATTGCCTCTTTTCCATTGCAGGCGGTTTCCACCTCGAAACCGGCTTTTTGCAGGCTCACCTTTAGAAGGCGTAACACCTGTTCTTCATCGTCGACAATAAGAATTCTTTTTTCCATACTATTCCGGGTACTACATCTAATGGGTGGTTGTCTATAGCGTCGTTATAGGTCAAAGCAAAAGCTATGTCAAGCCGATTAGCACGACGCAGCGCAGCAGATGGACGTTCTCCGACAGCCGCCTAGAGTTTAATTCTATCAATTCCATGCTCGGCTATCAGCCGATACATGGAAAACACCCGCACCGGCTCCGTTGCCTTGTCCCTGATCAACTGAACGGTTTTACCCAGGATTTTCAGTACGCCGACAAGGTCGGTAAATTCTGATATTGTGTCGGCGATTTTCGGGTGCCGGGCACCGTGCCCGCCCACTACCACCTTGTAGCCCATCTCTTTGACCGCAATGGCAGATTCAGGACAAAACTCTTCACAGCCGGCGCACTTGATGCAGACGGCTTTGTCAAACTGCGGCAGGTTGTTTTCCATGGTTATTGCCTTCAGGCTGCAATAGTCACTGCATCGGCCGCATCCTGTACACTTCTCCGGAACCACCGCAACATCATAGGCGCCCAGGATGCCGAAATCTGAAAAGTACGGCGACAGGCAGGCATTGGTACAGCCGGTCACGACAATGCGGAAATCACTGTGCGGCATAACCGCATCCCGGGTAAGCTGCATCATCAAATCGGTTATATGCAGCTCTTTCAGCCGTTGCCGCAATGCCGGAAGCAGGCGACGCATATTTTCGAGCTTTACATTGGACGCCGCCCCGTACTGGCTGGGGCACATGTCTATCTTGAAAAGCTCGCCGGAATCGTCATCAAAAAACTCCTCCGGCACCAGGGGCTCATCCAGCTCTCCCCGGGCCATGGCCCGCAGCTTGCGCATCACATCACGTCCGATGGCCAGGTCGTAACGCGTGTCGGCCTCTGCAACGATATCAACGCTTACTTCCTCCAGCCCTTTGTTTCCGGCCAGCCGTTCGCATTCAAGCCGGGCATACTGTTGCAGCATCGGGGGCAGCGGCAATAGGGCAACTGCCTCTTCGGCTTCTTTTGTCCAGGAAATCATAGCACTCCTCGCTTGATTAAAAATGATGCCGTAGCAACAAACTCTCTTGTATAATTGTGGATATAACACATACCGTTCTGTTTTATAATGTATTTTTTATTCACACTTGAACTGCCGAAACTTTCTTGTAACAGGAGGCGGCTGGAGAATGTTCAGATTCAAGGTGCTCGAAATCAAGGTGTACTTTTCTGTACATCGCAACGCAGTAGATGGACGTTCTCCGGCAGTCTGCCTGAAGCTTATGCGCTTCGGGACTTCTGTTCCAGATACTCCCAAATAAGCTCTTCAATATAGGGTGGCACGTTCATGCCCTTACCCTTCAGACGCTCCTGGTACTTTCTGAATGAAAATGCATGCCGGAAACTGCTGATTATCATCCGGAAAGCTTCTTCAAGCTCATGCTCAACGGTATAACGAAAGTCCTCCTTTCCCAAAAGCATTTTCTCGATTTCTTTAATAGGCCGTGGGTTTACACAGCGGCAGGTGGAGCTGTAAAAAATAAAACGCTGCAATACGATACTTTCAGTATCTTCACGCGCAATCGCCGCTTCAATCTGGGCAAGGTTCAGGCAGTCGCAAATCGAAAGCTCCAGTCCCGATGCTTTCAACTGTTCAAGTCTTGTACCGATAACGCCGGGCTCCGGATGTTTTTCATCATCCGGCGCCTGGAGGCCGGGGTCGCGGAAATAGAGCACCACATCAACATCCGACACGTCCTCGGCCATGCCGAAATTGAGCGATCCCAGGAGATGCACCGCAAGGTCGAGCTTTTCTGCTTCCGGCTCATGCAAAACGGCTTCAAGTTGGAGTATGCGCCGTCGCGTGGCGACGGTTTCGTGTTTTTGAAAAAAACCCTTGATACGGTTGAACAAACGAATTGCTTTAATATGTTTCTGCCGTTTCTTAATGCGCGAAAGATACCGGTAGCGTTTCAGGTCCAGCACGGACAACCGGAACTTTCCTCTGCGAACCATGCACTGCTCAATATCATAGATGCTGTTCCCTTCAATCTGCCGCAGCATACCACCGCAAAACTCCTTGCCGTCGAGATACAGTTCGGCAAAATATCCCCCCTTTTTCACCCGGTTCACTTCCACAAAACGTCCGAAATTCGATGGATTGATAAAGGCCTTGCCCCCTTTGAAAATCACCCCCCAGTCTTCATGGGTATGTCCGCTCAGGATCATCCGGACGTTGCTCCGGTCCACAAAATCGCGAATACCCACACTGCCGATGCACCCGTAGGCGGCAATCCGGTCGAGATAGCCGTAGGGCGGCTGGTGAACAAGAATCAGGTCCGGCTCTGTCTTTTCAAAAAAACCGTACGGCTCCGAGTGCAGTTTCCGCTGCGCATCAAAGTGTTCTCTGAATGCTACGCGCAGTGATTCCGGAACGCCCGGCGTGAAAACCGGCGCCCCTCCATATCCGGCTATGGTTATGCCGTGTACCGATTTGGTTTTTTTATGCAGGTTCCACCGGCTGAGTGCCGTCCGGGAAAGGTCCATGTCGTAATTGCCTGGAATCGTAATAACCGGTTTAGCGGCCCCGGAAAAAATTCGTGCCAGCCGTTCATATTTCTTCAGCATCGTCCGCTGCGCCCGGGCAACCATGTCAAGGTATTCACGCGCTCTTTCCTGCAGTTCTGCCGATGCAGAAACCGTGTCGAGCAGGCCCCGGGCCATGTGCTCCCGGGTTCCGTCAAGCTTGTGTTGCAGCCCCTGTACATAGATCAGCTGCTGCAGCTCCGTAAAACACGACGCCAGTTGCAGCGAACGAAAAGGCAGGTAAAGAAGGTCTCCTGCAATAATATACAGGTCGGCCTCCACCATGCGGAACAGCTTTTCAAGATTACGATAGGATTCGTGGATGTCGGTTGCAAATACTACCTTCATGGCATGTGCCGATATGTGACGTGAGACAGCCACCCTCTCTTTTTTTATAGATGCTCAGTGCGTTCCCGTCAACGAATTTTAAGCAGGACTGGCCGTATACACGGGTGCAAAAAAGAAATCACCGGGAAAACCGTTTGTATTGTTTCTCCTGGTGATTATGCGGCGCAGGTTTCTTCGGTCCCGTTTCAACGGCGGGTAAGCGAAAAAAGTGTTTTTGACTTATTCGGTAGATCCTTCAAGATCCTCAACATGACGTGATGCCTTGTCCCGTACCCCTTTTGCCTTGTTGATGGGGGTCTGGATATAGTCTACAGCCTTGTCGGCGGTACGCTTGTTGATCTTGTCGATAACGCTGCGATCATCCTCTTCATAGTATTCACTGTCTTCAGCATACTCTTCATTGGATTGCGAGCATGCAATAAACATGCTGCTGCCGCACAAAAATAAAAACGTCAGAAAACATATCAGTATTTTTTTCATGGCACCTCCTCAAACATCTGTTTTTCTCTGTAAAAACACAGGGTGAGACCCTGCGCACCTCTTCACGTACTCGTACGCTCTTTTTCCAGCACCTGCAGAAAAATGTCCAGCAGTTCCGGGTCGAATTTGTTTCCACGCATCCCCGTCAGCCGGTCTACGGCTTCCTTGTAGCTCACGGCTTCCTTATACGGGCGTCTGGAAGTCATAATATCATAGGTTTCGGCCATACCTACAATGCGAGCCTCAATCGGTATTTCATTTCCTTTGATACCTTCCGGATATCCGCTGCCGTCGAACCGCTCATGGTGAAAGCGTATGATATTAATAACGGTTTCGGAAAGCCCGGCCTGTAGCGCAATATCGGCGCCCCACAGCGGATGCATTTCAACTATTTTAAACTGGTTCTCATCAAGCTGGCCTTCGAAGTTCAGCAGGGAGGCGGGTAAATCTATTTTTCCGCAATCGTGCAGCCAGCTACCGATTTTAATTTCACGTTTCATCTCCTCGGGCAACTCCAGCGCATCGGCCAGCAGCAGGGCATAACGGCTGATACGCTCGCAGTGTCCTTCGGTATAGGCGTCTTTCTGCTCAATGGACTGGGCTATATCATGCAGCGCAGGTTCCTCGGCATTTTTCAGTACAGCCGTTATCTGCAACCGTTTAATCGCATCGTCTACCGACTTTTGCAGCGACTCCTCCTTCCAAGGCTTGGTTATGATATGAAACAGCTCGCACCGGTTTATCACATCGAGCTGCAGTTCGAGGTACATGTCCGCTTTGGGGGTCATAAGAATGCGGATCGTATCGGGATATTGCTCTTTTACACGCTCCAGAAGCTGAATACCCGACATGCCTTGCATCAGGTTTATCGAAAAGATAATGTCGATACGGTTGGAATCAAAAAAAGAAAAGGCTTCTTCAGCGCTGGAGGCTTTGATAACAGTCACGTTTCGGCCGGAAAACACCGCATCGATTGCGTTAAGATCGTCCGGATCATCATCAACAAAAAGGACTCTTATGGAACCCGCATCCGTCATACAAGCATCCACCTGTAACCGTGCCGGGCCCGAAAGCCGTCACGGTTTCTTTTTGTTTTCAGCGCTGATCTCAAAAGTTCTTAGCCGGTACCCTCCCTGCAGAACGGTCCGGCGGACTTTCGTTGCCACTTCAAAAAATGTAGTATGTTACTTTAAGAATGTCAATATTTTATAAAAACGCACTTTTGCATAATAATATTATTAAAATAGCTTACCAGTCTATCGGCAAAAAAGCTTCTTCCTTGACATGCCGGCACCTGCATTTTATACTTTTTTAAGTATGGCAACACCTGCCTCGTGCATCAATTCAGTTGAGAATTCGTCTGACGTAAAACATCCCGCAGTGGGACACCTTTCCATACCATAATGCGACAAAAGGAGTTAAAAAAATGGGAACACTTGTAAGAATAAACATGACAAATTTGAATTGCACTCAAGAAGCCCTGCCCGAAAACTATTCGGGACTGGGCGGAAGAGGACTTACCTCATCTCTAGTGGCCGATGAAGTGCCACCGGACTGTGACCCGCTGGGAAGTGATAATAAGCTGGTTCTGGCGCCGGGACTTTTGTCCGGAACAAGTTGTCCCAATTCCGGCCGTTTGTCCATAGGCGCCAAAAGCCCGTTGACCGGCGGCATCAAGGAAAGCAATGCCGGCGGCGGCAGTGCAGCCAAAATTGCACGCCTTGGAATTGCGGCAATCGTTATTGAAGGACAGGCTCAAAACAACAGCCCGCACCTGCTGCTTATTAAA
>JANQGV010000184.1 GCA_028282925.1 Thermodesulfobacteriota bacterium | reverse complement strand
AAAAGTAGGCAAAAGAAAAGGCGCCCTGCAACTTGTCCCGCCGCAGGCGGGATGCCCTCGCGGCACGATTTCAGTCGGCGGGTCAACAAACTCGCCCCTGACAGGCGGGGCTCAAACATGTCGACCCTTATCTCCTCCAGAAATCGTTGCACTCGGCTACGTTGCAACGGGATTCAGAAAGCCCGTAACTAATCAATGCTTTATATATGTATCGTTGTGATTTTTTACTGTTTTGATCTTTTTGCAAGAGGATTATTGCTAAGTTCACCGGAAAAACACCGGTTGAAAAACAAAAGCATTCGGTCGTGGTGGGTGCCGGGCCAGTAGATTGTATTGCACTGCGCACAGCGTGTGTACGTATCAACCGTATTGAAAATATAATCGGGTACCCTGCCGGCAACTTCTTCGTGCGTGACCGGAGACAGGAGGCTGTTGCATTGCAGGCATCTGCTGAACGGGGCGCAGTCGGAACGGTTAAGGTGAAAGTGCCGGATAACTTCACGCAACTGCAGTTCAGGGTTATTGTTGTGTATGAACAGATAGGGAGTGGATATGTATCCTTTCAATACGGATGTGCGGCGGGTAAGCAAAATTCTCGATTCGCTTTCAGCCTTGCCTAGTATGTCCTTTCCCGTGGCAGCCCTGCTGTAGGATGCATCGATACCGATGATTCTTAGTAGTTTTGACAACCTGCCGAGCATGCAGTCGCAGATAAACGAGAGATGTGGTAATGACGGTTCAGCCATTGATTGTACTCTACACTGAGGGTTTCTTTTTGGATTTGGAAGCCCTGTTTTGTATACAGTATAGCATTTACGGCGCGGTTCCCCGGGATATAACAGCGGTAATCGTGTCGAATTCATCAATGGAAAGGGTCTCGGCGCGCCGCCCGAGGTCTATGCCCTGTGCCAGGGCTGCATCCTTTAAGGCCGCTATTGAAAACGGGCCTTTTTTCAGGAGAGGCTTCAGGCAGTTTGCCAGGGTTTTACGGCGCTGTGAAAAAGAGGCTTTAACGATTTTCCTGAAGAGGGCTTCCCGTTCATCATTCCAGCAGCGTGTCGTCAGCGGAACTATTTCGATTACAGCGGAGGCTACCCTCGGTTTCGGGTAGAAGCAATTCGACGGGATAATGAACTGAATAGAGGCATCGGTATAGGCGGTGCTCAAAACGGACAGTACACCGTATTCCCGGGTGCCCGGACGGGCGCAGATCCGTTCCGCCACTTCTTTCTGCATAATAAAAACCATTTTTTTTATTACCGCCGATTCCTGCAGACATTTCAAAATAATGGGTGTGGTGATTGCAAAAGGAATGCTGCCGAACAGGACGGCTTTGTGAACCTGGTCCACATGGTCCGTGAACCGCACTTTCAGTATATCCTTGTTGATGACCGTACTGTCCGGTCTGTTCTCCAGTTCGGCCTGCATTCGGGCAAAGAGGTTACGGTCCAGCTCAAAGAAGATGGTCGGCGCATTGCATTGCAGTAAGTAATAGCTCAGGGAGCCCAGCCCCGGACCGATTTCAATAACCGTATCCTCCGGTGTTATTTCAGCGCATGATACGACTTTAGCGGCTATGTTCTGATCGACAAGAAAGTTTTGACTGAATTTTTTAGACGGCCGTATATTAATCGATTTGATGTATTGGGTAGTGGGAAAAATCATACCAATGTAAGGATGTTTGAAGTATCAACCGCCGGTTGCCTTCGGCCGGTTTTTTTGCCCTCGGATCAGTTGGACGTTTTGTAAAGCGCAGTCTTATGGCCCACCTTATAATTGTCTATGCCTGAAACAATCGCCTGTGCAAGCAGCCTCTGGTAATCTTTGGTTTTCAGTCTCCTGGCCTCGGTCGGGTTGCTGATAAAGGCGGTTTCAATGAGAATGCACGGCATTTCGGCATCGATGAGCACCCGCATGGGCGCATGTTTAACGCCCAGGTTGCGCAGGTCTTTATAGCTTTTCATGATGTTGCTGACCAGCGCATTATGAATATACCCGGCAAGAATACTGGACTTGTTGATTTTCTCACTTTGCATCAGATCGAACAGTATCATTTCAAGGTCGCTGATTTTTGAAGGAGTTGTGAAATTCTCACGGGCGGCCACGCGCCGGGCTGTTTCATCCGATGAAAAATTAAGATAATAGGTTTCAATGCCTTTCAGTTTGCGGTCGTTGTGTGAATTGGCATGAATTGATATGAACAGATCGGCGTTATGAGCGTTTGCAATTGCGGACCGGTCGTCAAGGGACAGAAACCGGTCGGTGGTTCGGGTGAGCAGCGCTTTGCAGCTCGGTATTTCATCGAGCACTTTTTTTAATTCAGTTGCAATGGCAAGGCACACATCCTTTTCCCGTATGCCCTTGTATCCGATAGCGCCCGGATCTTTACCTCCATGACCGGGATCGATGACAACAACGCACAGGTCTTTGTCGGAATCCGGCTCAGCAGCAGTTTTTTCAGCGGAAGATGCCTGGGCCGTTGGTGCGGTCTTGGCAGTCTCACGGGGAGGTTCGGGGTGAGCCGGCAGTTTCCGTTGATCGGCAGAGGCAGTAACCGGCTTTTCAGCCGACGCCTTTTTCTTTTCCGGTTTTGGCGGTACTGCGGCAGAGCCGGAAGGTTGAGGTTTTACTGCTTTTGCAGCTTTGACCGGTTTCTTTACAGGAGATATCTTTTTTTCCGGGGCCACTGTTTGTTTTTTGGAAACTTTTTTTGGAGGAGCGGCGGCTGCTTTGCGGGAGACATGTCACCCTGATCGTTTCA
>JANQGV010000134.1 GCA_028282925.1 Thermodesulfobacteriota bacterium | reverse complement strand
CACTGAGTGCATGGACATCAAGGCCAAGGAGATGACCTACGAAGAAGCAAAGGCAAACTACCGCAAAAACGAAATCAATTGCCCGGACCTCGAAGCCGCCGAAAAGATGGAAAAGCGGGTTCTGGAAATCAAAGACGAAGGCGAAACAGCAGGCGGTATCCTGGAAATGCGCATTGTAGGTGTTCCGGCCGGACTGGGCGAGCCGGTATTCGACAAGCTGAGCTCCCTGCTCGGCCATGCACTGCTTTCCATCGGTGCCATTAAAGGCCTTGAATTCGGTGCCGGATTTAAAGTGGGCAACATGAAAGGTTCGGAATGCAATGACGAGTTCATGAAAAAAGAAGATGGCAAAATCGGTTTTAAAACAAACCACGCCGGCGGCCTACTGGGCGGCATCAGTAACGGTGATGAAATAGTCATGCGCCTTGCCGTTAAACCTACTCCTACGGTAAGCGTTACCCAGGACAGCGTCAACATGCCCAAGATGGAGATTGAAGAACTCAGTCCCATTACCCGGCGCGACCCCACCCTGCTCGGCAGAATCTACTCGGTTGCCGAAGCCATGGCGGCAGTTACCATGGTTGACGCACTGATGATGGCCCGCGGATATGACAATGTATGCCGCATCGACAACAAATGGCGTGAAATCTGATGACGTAGAAATGGTGTGCGGCTTCTCAATAGTGTGCCCCGTATTTTTTTTTTGACAATTGCCGGGGCGTCGGCTACTTAATGAGAAGGGGCTACGTTTATGACGGGTGCTTAAAGAGTGAGAAGGGTTCCATGGACAATGCCTTGAAAACCCTGGCCGACTGTATTGAAAATCCCCGGCCGCTACGCACGTCCCGGGACTGTCTTACCGGCATTGTGCGCAGTAAGGCAGCTTCCGGCGAAGAGTTGTTCCCCGATATTTTCGGTCTCGACCATGAAAAGCGCCGCTGTCTGGAAATTCTGGCCGGGGGACGGGGAGTGCTGCTGACCGGGGAATACGGGGTTGCCAAAACAGACCTTGCGCGTCACATCGTCGACCTGCTCAACGAGCTTTTTGTGCGGGAACCGCTGCTGTATGTTGAGCGCTGTCCGGTGCAGGAAGATCCGGCCCTGCTGGTCGACTATATTGTGAAGGGTGAAGGCTGTGGCGTGCTGCCGTGCCCGATCTGCCGGAAAATGATAGCCGACGCAGAGGGCGACTACACCACCATCGGTGTCGGCACCCGCCACCACCTTGTGGAGGGTGCCGGGTTTTCCCGGGTGCAGGGCGGCGGTGATGTGCTGCCCGAGGAGATTATCGGTACCTACAACCTGCTGAAGCTGTCGGAGATCGGCGACCCCTTTGACCCTCGAGTATTTGAACCAGGTAAGATCGGACAGGCAAGCCGCGGCGTGCTGTTTGTGGACGAAATCGGCAAACTGCCCGAAACCGCCCAGCATGCCCTGATCCAGGCCGCCCAGGAATACATCGTAACACCCTCCAAAAGCCGCGAGACCTTCCCGGTCGACTTTCTGCTGGTGGCCACAACCAACCCGGTGGACGAGGAGTATATCTGCGGGGCCGTGCGCGACCGCCTGGTAAGCCTCAGTATTCCGCTGGTGTCATTCGACGATGAGCTGCACATCGTGCGCAAAGAGCTCGGGCGGATACAACCGGCTGTGTATCTTCCCGAACTGTACCTGTCTCTTGCGGTTGCAACGGTGCGGGCGTTGCGCTCGGATGAGCGCCTCGAACTGGGGCCCCGGGCAAGCATCAATGCCGCATTCATTGCGCGCAGCTCGGCCTTGTTTGAAGGCCGCAGCATGGTATCGTTCTGTAATATCAAGGAGGGTATTTTTACCGCCATTCTCGGCAAAGCCCTCTATGAAGACAAACAGGATGTCGAGCGTGCGGTGCAGGACGCGTTTCCATCTATCGGCCCCTATTTGCAGAAACACATCGAGGGTGTCGACCTTGAACGGATTCTCCGAAAGTATTGCGGCGACGGCGAGGTGAATGCGCAGACGTTAAAAGAGCATATAGCAGGTTCAGACAACGATGAGCTTTCCCGGTTTGCGGGATGGGCTTACCACAACGAAACTATCCACAAGTTCCGAATGTATGAAGTGCTGGCGGAATATCTGTCGGCCTATCACAGGGGGTGCCCCTCAGGTGAGCTTCACGGACGACCTTGAGCGCTGGTGCCGACACGACATCCGGCCCCTGCTCAACAACGAAGAGATGCAGCAGTTTGCACGGCAACTGGCCGGGTCCGAAGAGCTGGGCCGCGACGAGGTGGCCGAGCGCATACAGCAGGCCCTGGAAAATACCCCCCAGCCTCCCTCGGACAGCACCTCACAAGCAGTTGAACAGTACATGCAGCAGCAACTGGCCGATCGTATGCCGCATGGAAAGGCCAGGGGAGACCGGTCTCCCGGTGAGGAGCACGACGGCACCGACGACCCGCACTCAACAGAGGCCCATGCCGGTTCAGGCACCCCGCAACAGGGCGCCCTGCAGGAGTTTGCCGGGGCCATGCTGGACCAGGCCGAAAGTAGATTGCCACAAGACCTGCACCAGCAGCTTCAGCAGGAGATTTCAGGTATCGGCAGCTTTGATGAGCTGGAGCGCTTTACCGATGAACTTGAACGGCAGCTTGCCGAACCCGCGCCTTCCGGAGCATCCGGCGGCACCGACGACAGCGAAGAGACATGGTTGGCGTCAGACGGTGTGCCCGGCGGCGATCACACCGATGGCGAGCCGGGCGACCTTGTGCAGGATGCTTCCGGGACGTTTGTTGCAACAGACGTTTTCCCGCGAGCCATAGCCCCGGAGGACGGCCGGGACCAGTTTGACGGCCTGGATAATCTGCCCGATCAATCGGACATGCCCGGTCATGGGGTTGAAGGGCTGAGGGTCGCTATGCAAGTGGTGCGGGACTTAGGGCGGGAGCATGCCGCTATACTGAAAAAAATCGGCCGCCGGTTACACCCTCCGACCGCTCCACAGGACGTCTCCCACCTTGTTGAACAGCTTTTACAACAGCGTATTCTGAGCCCGACCCTGCAGGACACCTTTCGTGTGAACCGCGACCGGGTGGCCATGCTCATGGCCAAAAAGGCTTTTTCAGATTTGCAGCGCCGCATCACCCCCCGCCGCCACCGGCGTCCCGGAACGCACCCCAGCGGCACCCGTGGGCGGCTGGCCGTTGAACCCGACAAACTGCAGCGCACCAGGCACCTTTCCAGCCGCATTGCCCCCTTTCACACCCTGCAGCGGGGGCTGTTTCGGAGAACGCGCTATCCCGGCTCACCGCTTCTTGATGAAGACGATTTAATCGAATACGGGGGGCGTAAAAAAGTGGGCTACTCCATTGTTGTGGCGGTGGATATTTCCGGGGCGGTGCAGTTCGGCAGGCGCATCGCCCAGGTGCGCAAGGCCTGTATGGCTTTCGGTTATTACCTGCGGCGTTATCACCCCTATGACCGGGTGCGCTACCTGGCGTATCATGAGGTGCAGCGCGAAACAGCGTTTGCCGACATCGGCCGCCTGC
>JANQGV010000118.1 GCA_028282925.1 Thermodesulfobacteriota bacterium | reverse complement strand
AGTTGGCAATGTCGGTGTCGTCTGCAATGGTGTCGTTGAGGCCGTAAATCGAAACAACCTTCTTGCCGATACCGGAAATATCGCCGGCGGGATAGGATGCCCACAGGACGATACCGTCGATGGCAGACCCATAGGTGCCTTCGGAAAAACCGCAGGCTGAAACACCGCCCATTGAGTGCCCGCCGATGGCCCAGGTTGATATTCCCGGATAAGCGGTAATAACCGTTTGAGCTCTGTCATAGCCTGTGCCGCCCGAAAAATAGCCGGGTACGGTCACCAGGCAGACAAGATATCCGCGGGAAGCAATTTCCCGGGCTACCGGGGCATAGGCTTCCACCGGCACATATGCGCCGGGGTAGATGATCAGCCCTGTATCGGGTGTGACGCCGGTGGGCGACAGGGTAATGTAGTAGTCGTTGGGAGCGTCGGTAGCCCAGGCGGCAACCGGAACGGTATCAACGGTCACCGACGCATCGGTTACAAGGGCATTATTGCATTCAGGCTGAAGCGCAACCCAGGGGTTATCGGCATCGGCGGCAAACCCTGAACCGACGCAACAGAGGGTAAACAAAACACCAAAAAGTATCGCTTTACACAGTGTAATCCTTTTCATGCTGTTTGTCCTTTCTGAATACAGAACCGTTTCGTTATTGATTTTTATTGTTTTTTTTGAAATTTGAAGATCTTTCGGGGTGTGTAGTAATAATATTACTGTAATTATAAACCGTGCGCAATAGAATAATTCAATTTTGCCTCATATTTTTATAGGATAATACCCTATTGTTTTTGGTTTGCTATTGGTAATTATTATTATACATGCAATTTAAATTTAATTAATATATGAATTAAATATATTAAAGTGTATTAAAATAAAATAAAAGATTTAAAATTTAACGTATTGCAAATCAATGTGAATTTGTATTACTTTGGTTGTTTTTATCGAAAAAGCATACCCGAGTGCCTTAGCTGACATTAATTCCTCTCGTAAAAGGCGGTAAACCGATAAAGACAAAAAAGTTCCTGATTTATAACTGCCATAGACACGTGCCGACGTTTTACTGCCCCAGATGACCAAATTGGATATTGTAGAATGTATAATTATATGATAATAATTATTAATCTATACAAACGGTATATCAATGAGGCTGCACGTACGAAGGGCCAACACATCTATACTAGTTATATATTCCAGAGTACATATATAAAAATGCTGCAACACAGATCGGCAGTAAGTGCCTGATGTGCATACTGTCAATAAACCGGTCCTGACATGGGACGATAAAAGCCGTGCCCAGGTTGTGATTGCAGAACAAAGTATAAAAAAAGCGGCTTTTTTACCTTCCTTGCCCGTCTGCCATCTGCCCCTTGGCAGGCGGGCGCCGCTTTTTTCTTTTTTTGGTAACGTGCAGCAGGCAGCAATCACTCTCAGCGTACCGGTAGACGTGCCCCTTTTAATTTGCCCCCTTTACATTTCATGTGGCCTATACGGACCGGCTGAGTGCCGACGGCACTTTTTTCTTGCAATTAACACGTGCCGAATGACAATATAATAGTTAAACAATTTATATAAGTAGTTCTTTATAAGGAGCATGACATGTATTGCACCCTGAAGAAGACTGCTTTCAACGGTACGGCATGTGCCCTGGTACTTGTTCTTTTGAGTGTTTTTCCGGCCTTTGCGGCCGACAAACACGAATTTCAGGAAGATGATTTTGCAGACTGTTTTGAACCGGTCCTGGAGTTTGACTATGCAAGCCTTTTTAATGACGATGTCGAAGGCCGTTCGTCGGCTTCGTACAGTTATGAGGGCAACAACAGCAATGATTACGCTTCATTGTGGGTAGCGTATTATGTGGATGCCGATGAGGCTGCTTCCCGGTATGCAACCTTTGCTGAAAGCGGCTGCACGGTAAACCAGGAGTGGCTCGATGAAATCGGCGGGTATGTAATAACTACCCTGTCGGAAGCAGATCAGTGCGGCAATGCCCTCTACACCCCCACAACAGGCGGCAAACCCGCTTCGCAGGCAAATTTTGCAGTGTAGATCATTCATTCGCCATGGTACCGTCGTCTTGTGAATTGAAGTTTATTGCATGCTGGAAAACGGTCATAACACCGGCAATCTATATATACCTATCATTATGAAAAGGTGAGAAAAAGCATGATAAACCATGAATTAGAGAAATCATTTGGTATTGCAGGAGACATAGTCCCCACTACAAGGTTAAAAGAATTTTCAAATCTTGCAGCTCAAATTTTACCACAAGAACGCGAGACACTCTATGCCGCCACTCGATATGTGTACACAGGAGAAGGCGATGTCTGGGATATTGGTTGCGCTGCCGGAGGTTCCAGTTTTTGCCTTGCGGCAGGCCTCCATGATAATGAGTCGCTGGTTATTGAAATTAAAAATGCAAGAAAAATAAAATGCTTTGATTTGTTTGGTGGTTATTCCGGTAATGCTTTTAAAATGCGATTTGCCGATACCATGAGTGATCTTGAAATTTTTCACGCTCAAACCGCCTCAGTACGAGATTTTGTTTTGCCTGTAAAGATGGATCTGATAACCGATCTGGATTCGTACACGCTCGAAAGGCCAATTGAATTGGCTCATATAGATGCGGCTAAATCTTTGCCGCTTTGGAAATCTATTTTTAAAAAAATCGGTTCAGCAATCATTCCAGGAAAGACCATATGGGTCTATCAGGATTTTGAAAGATGCAGATTGCCCTGGCAGGTGTATACCTTATTTGATTTGATGAATTTTGGTGAAATTATCGGGGGATCAAACTTTGGGACGGTTTATTTTAAATTCAACTCAGCAATCGATGATCAAATATACAGAAAAATTGTTGCTGATGATTTTCCTATAGAGGAGAAACTGAATAACGTTCGATCCGTTTTCAGCATTATTAAAAGCAATCATATGAGTTTTTTTGAAAATAGTAATTTTACTATCAGTGATTTAGAGAATACGTCGTTGGCATATTGTTATTACTGGAACAATAATAAGAAGCAGGCGCAGGCAGTAATGAGCAATTCGTCCTCTGCATTTTTGTCATTACCGGGCACCAAAGTGTATACTAAGGAGATTTTCGGATAAACATGGAAAGGGCAGCGTATGCATTTACAGACGATGATGTGCAGAACAGAAAGACCTACCGATGCAAGCTTGAGGATGTTGATGCTGGGGGAGCATCAACCATGCACGGCCCAATGAGTGCCACGCCGCGGGTGATATTCGGGCTGGTAAAGGAATAAAGAATATCTTACCATACATGTCTCTAAAAGCCGTGATGCATATCACGGCTTTCTTATTGGTGTGGCGCTCTATGCTTTATAAAAGCAGGGCAGGGGCCTTTCTTGAGTGAAGGATGCATCACTATGATAATTGCATGCGTAATTATCATAGTACCCATGGCAACAGAAAGCATTGCCTCCCGGTGGCTGGCATGATAGATCATTCCCTGTTGTTGAAAGGATAGTACATATGCAAAGCATGAGAAGTAAAATAATCATCTGGCTGATAAAAAACCGACACCTGTTTAAAATGAAATTGAAACCCGAGGTGGTGGATGAGGGTTTTTCGGTATCAGGGTTCAGGCAGGATGTTGATAAAGCTGTTGCATCAATGAAACTGCCCAAGGGCGTTACGGTACGGAAGGATATAATCAATTCCATGTATGCCGAATGGATTGTGCCGGAGCATGCTGTTGAAGGTAAGGTGCTCTTGTACATACATGGCGGCGGGTTTATATCAGGATCGTGTAATACGCACCGTGTCCATGTAGCCAAATTTGCAAAAGGCAGCGGTCTTACTGCGCTGGTCTTTGATTACCGGTTGGCCCCGGAACATCCCTTTCCTGCTGCACTGGACGACTGTGTTGAAGCCTATGGCCGGCTTTTGGAACAAGGGTATAAACCCCGCGATATTATTGTGGGCGGAGAGTCGGCCGGGGGTACCCTTACGCTTTCTTTACTGCTGGCATTGAAGGAACGGGGAACCGGTCTGCCCGGAGCCGCATTTTCAATCTCTCCGGTAGCGGACGTGCGATGCCTGGCCGATTCATTCAGGTATAATGCCGGTAACGATATAGCGCCAATGGGTTCCTGGGACCTGTGGACCAAGATGTACATCGATAAAAACGACCCGCTGCTGCCCCTCCTGTCGCCGCTCATGGGAGACTTTGCAGGGCTGCCGCCGCTGTGCATATGCGTAGGAACGCATGAGATACATTTGGACGATTGCGAGAATGTTGCAGCAAAGGCTCAAGAGCAGGGGGTGGATGTGTGTTTAATGAAATGGCCCGGGATGGTTCACGCATTCCCTTTGTTGTCACCGCTATTTCCTGAAGCAAAAAAGGCCATGGATGAAATATGCGAATTTGCACGAAAACACGTCAGTAAATAAGCGCAGGAATCACCCGGAAAAATCCTACCGTCAGTCAATCGCTCAGGTCCTTTCCACAATACGGCCCAGGCGTTTTTCGATCTCCCGGTATTCCTGCACTGCCAGACGAGCCTCCGCCTGAAAAGCCCTGATTTCATCTGTAAGCGGTTCGCCGCGTTTTTCCATTTCATCCAGGTGCTTAAGCAGGTTGGGTACTACATAGCGTTTGTCACGGCACAGGTATTTACCACCCGGTCCGGCACAGCAGCCGGCCCGCAGGGCGGTATCTTCAACAGCATACCCCACCTGCTCGGCAATCTTAAGGGCTTCGTCGATATCAATACGGTTAAAAGCGGTATTGCTCATATTGTATGTTTCCCATTAACGGTTGAGTTTTGCATCATCAAATAACAAACAGGTTTAACGTGTCGGCAATAGCATGAACTGTCAGGCTGCAAATACCTGGTTTTACAAAAACAGTATCCCGACCACATCATTTACAAGGCTGATGTGCTGCAGGGGCCCTATTTCACTGCCCACAACCAGGGCCGGGGCTCCAGTACCGTAAATGTCGGCAAAAACAGGAGAACTGAAATCAGGGCTTGTAAAATTACCCAGGGGATACTCTCTGCCGGTATATTCAAAAAACTGCGGCTCTTCACCCGAGCCGATATTGACATAGTAGTGGGATGCCCCGTCAAGGCAGGTTGCAATCATGTCAAGGTCGCCGTCCTTGTCGAAATCGGCCAGGGCCGAGGTCGTCTGTATCGTAATATATATTGAGCCGTTGCCACTGTTGATATCCAGAAATCCCTCGCCGTCATTCAGGTCAAACGAAACACTGTCACTTTCTCTGTTTGTGAAGGTGCTTATGCCGGAAACAAGTACCGACCCTCTATCGGTCGCAGCAGTTACGCTGCTGGAACGGTCCTGGGAAATGTCTGCGCTGATTCTCCCGTTATCCGTCGTCAGATGGCCGTCGAGTGCGCCGGTGCCGTCGATACGGGCGGTAATATTGCCGGATATGGCCCGCACATCAAGGCTGCTGCCTGTATAGCCGTAAAGAGTAATACTGCCGTGGTTTGCAAACAGATCAATATCTTCAGTTGCTTTTGTAATATCGATGTCGCCTGAGCTTGTCTTGATATTTCCACCCGTTATTTCCCAGCAGGTTATATCGCCCCTGTTGGATGTAAGCGCCAGTGTACCGGTTGCTTTCGTCACATCGATATTACCGGTTTGGGCGTACAGTATTGCGTCGGCAATTTCCCAGCAGGTAATGTTGCCGTTGCCCGTGGTTACATCTATTTTTCCTGTAGCAGTGTTTATGTCGACGTCATTTGAGTTTGCTTTAATGGTTCCATCTATAATTTCGTCGCATGAAACTTTGCCGCGATCTGACGTTACCCAGATGGAACCGGTTGATTTTGTTACGCCGATATCACCGTCCTGGGCATATAAGGTTCCATCAACGATTTCTCTGCAGGTAATGCTGCCGCGAAGTGAGGTTATATCGATTTTTCCGGTAGCGTTTATTACGACGACGTCACCCGAGCTTGCCTTAACAATGCCGTCGGCAATTTCCCTGCAGGTAATGGTGCCCCGGTTTGATGTTATATCAATTGTGCCGGTGGCGTTTGTAATGATTATATCGCCGGTTTGAGCGTATAAAACAGCGTCGGCAATTTCTCTACAGGTAATGCTGCCGTAGTCTGCTGTTGCGTTAACCATCCCGGAAGCCTTGATGATATCGATATTGCCCGATCCGGCTCTGATAATGCCGTCGGCAATTGTCCTGCAGGAAACAGTGCCACGGTTTGATGTTATATCAATTACCCCGGTCGCTTGTGTGATGTCGATATCGCCTGAGTCTGCGTGTAGTATTCCTTTGGTAATGTTGCTGCAGGTGATTGTTCCGCGAGATGAAAAAATGTCGATTTCATCTGTTGAGGTGCCCACATATACATCACCGGATGATGTGTTAATTGTTCCGCCGGCAATCCGGTCGCACCGAACATCACCGCGTGAAGATTGAAGCGCGATCTCCTTATCGCTAACATTAAACACGGTGATATCAACAGAACCGTATGGTGAGTAGTTGCCGGTACTTTCAATGTCCGGGTATGTAACCGTTATAGCGTATGTGTCATCGGTACGTTTTGCATCAATTACAATCTGGTCGATAAAGTTTTGAGCATCCTCTTCTGTTTCGGCATAGGCGGTTTTGTTAAACACTATGGTTATTTCCGATGAGTTGTTATCCGATTCATTGTCGGGGGGCTGACTGCTGATGATTATATTACCGCTGGGGTTGGTAACCGCCAGTTTCACTATGTTTTCAGACTGTATGGTAGAAGATTCATTGTCGGTTACTGTTACGCGGGTATACTCCTGATAACAGCCTGCCAGTACACACAATGCTACTATACTTAAAAAAAAGCGTCTCATAGCGATTTCCTTTATCTATACTATGTGAATGAAACTTTTTTAAAGAACCGACCCGCATGGATGTGCGCAGGCTTTGCCCCGGTTATTGGTTGAGATAGTATATAATGATAACGAAAAGGTCAATGAGAAAATGGAACGGTCGAATCGATTACGCCTCCAATCAGTATCCGTGATAATCCGTTTGACTCTTTTTGTCTTTCCTTACAAACATGTCCTGTGCGGTAAGACAGCGTTTTGAGGCAGAGCCCTAAGAAAAAACAAAACGTACTGTGAAGAAGGAACAAGGGTGAGCGCTGCGCACCATTTCGTTCAGCACGTGTTGTATGATTCATGCAGATGTGTTACTGCTGTGCCCCTGTCGAGCTTACATGGGAAAATCTTCGGCGAATCGCCTTTCGAAACGTGACTTTGGGATGACCGAGGATCAAGGTCACCGAGGGCGTATTGGCGTCTGGAATACCCAGACGTCGACACAGCGCCTTATTTCGTTGCAGAATGGGCGGCGCTCCGCCTATGATCGTGCTGCCGAGGCCCAACGATTCTGCGGCCAGCATCGCATAGGTGCAGGCGATGCCCGCATCAAGCGATTCGGCGTAAGGCGAGTGGTAAAAAATAAGCAGGACAGGGGCGTCATGGAAGAGTTTGTCGCGGCCCTCTTGATGTGCCCCGACATAGATCTGGGCCAACGGACGCACAAAGTCGGCAAACATTTCATACTTCGCCCGCCCCACAAACGGACGCATCACTTTGAGCAGCCAGGGCTTAAAAACCTTGAGAAACCCGACATATCCCTTGATTATCTCGTCTGAAATCCGACGCACTTCTTCGCGCCCGATCACACGCACGCAGCCGACATCCCATGGTGGAATACCCATTGGCGCTGTCATTGCCGTTTCAACCACGCGCTCCACAAGCCGGGGGTCAACCGGCCGGTCGTGAAAGTGCCGAATGCTGCGACGCGCTTTCATCAGAGCTGCCAGCGCGTCGGCACCGGCCCGTTCATCCTGGTCGGGCAACGGTAGCAAGTCCTGTGGTGAAACTCCCCGGCCCGTCACGGTAATCGCATCTTTGGGGCACACCATCATGCAATGCCCACAGGCAATGCAGCCAAAGAGGCTCTTCTCCGATACCTGCAACCTGCCGTCATCCATTTTCAACACGTCTGCCGGACATATCCGTGCACACAAGCCGCACTGCTTGCAGGTTTTCTCATCAATCGCCACCTTACCCGGCTCACGATACATGCTGTGAATAATCGCCATGATACATGTCCTCCGAACAGGTTATATATATGGAGAGTCCCTATGCTTACGTTCCAGATAAAATTGCCTGAGATGTATGAAATATTTTTTATTACACTCATTGAAGATTATCTGTCAAGTGGAATAGGACAGTTTGTGACCATCTTTTTTTGCTGATGTGTTTGTCAGGATTGAAGCTGCACCCTTCTGTTTGAATAGTAGGGAGGGTTGGTTTTGTATTGTTGCGCCGGTTGAAATGCCATGTTGAAGATTTGAGCCTTCAAGCGACATTGAGTTATTTAAATGTTTAAAAGTCATCAAGTTTGCCTAGCAGCTATAAATCATTAAGTAAATATTAAACGGATGATCTTCCCCCCGAAAAACGGACACCTCGGTTAGGGGGCAGCCATGGCCTGTTCAAATGCCATGGGGCTTTTGTAGCCTAACGAAGAATGTCTTCGTTTCCGATTGTAAAACAACTCGATATATTCAAAAATGCTGCTTCTTGCCTCTGAGCGATCTTTATACTTCTCAAACACGACACACTCAGTTTTTAATGAATGAAAGAAACTCTCCATGGGCGCATTGTCCCAGCAATTGCCTTTCCTGCTCATGCTGCACACAATGCCAAGATTCTTCATCAGTTTTTGATACGATACCGATGCATATTGTGCGCCTTGATCTGAATGCAGCAAGACTCCTCTGATTCTATCACCTCTCTGGGCAGTGGCCATGTTTAACGCGTTTTCGACCAGTTCCGCGTTGTTTTTGTTCCCCATTGACCAGCCGACTATTCTTCTTGAATACAGATCCATTATTGTGGCCAGATACAGCCAGCCTTTCCTTGTCGATATGAACGTTGTATCTGATACCCACTTTTGATTCGGTTTGTGGGCAGTAAAATCTTGTTTCAAGAGGTTACCAGCTGGCTTTTTTGTGTTGCGTGAATCTGTTGTAACTACAAAGCGTCTGTGTACCTTTGACTGTATCTTATGCTTGCGCATAAGGTAGGCGACGGTATTCACACCAACCTGCTCACCCTGGTCAATCAGTTCATTACAAATGCGCGGCGATCCATAGATCTGTTTGTTTTCAATATGTATCCGCTGTATTTTC
>JANQGV010000233.1 GCA_028282925.1 Thermodesulfobacteriota bacterium | reverse complement strand
TTTTACGGCATCGGAAATCCTGTCCCCCCGCCAGGTCTCGTTGAGCATGAGGGCATTGCCGCCCAGTACATCGGTCTGCTCCACCAGATAGAAAGCTGCTTTTTATAAAACGAATAAATTGTGTCCCATAAACTCTCGCTTAGATTGTCATCAAATTTTATATTTATATTTATTACGGTTGTGTTTTTGTTCTCTGTATAATCTATGCCCTCAAACTTGCATTTGCCAAAATCAACAATCTCATCATTATGATGTTTATATTTTTTTACTCTCCCCCATTCCTGAATTGAGTCACACAGTATTAACAATGATTCCATTGGAAAATGTTTGAATTGAATATCTTTGGAATTATTTATCAGAATATCTTCATAGAGCTGATTATGTAATGATATTGCGATGGCTGCAATATAGCGTTCGAATTTTTCTATGCTATTAAAATTGTCGTGCTCCGGTTTGATTTTTCTAATATTGGTTAATAGATATAAAGCACTAAATACACCATGGTCCTGATTTTCAACAAGGTTCTTTAAATATAAAGTGAGTAATTGTGTTTTTGTAGTGGATCCTCTTCTGCATTTTTCAGGTGGTAAAAAGTAAATGCACATCTCCTGTAAAAACTTTTTCACTTCATTTGATTTGAATATGAGTTGATCCCAGTCAAAATTGCCTAATTTGAAATCTATTTGTTCATCAAACATCTTTCCGACAAAAGTAGAAACAGCTTCATCAAGCCGTTCTAAAGCATAACTGAGGTCATGAAAGAATGAAATGAGAAACCATATTCTTAGGATTGTATCATTGGTGACTTCATAAGGGTTTTTTGGTTTTTTCTTTTTATCATAATTAATCTTATGTTTTGTACCGTCAATATATGTTATTCTGTCTTCAGGCCTGCTGCATAATTTATTAATAACGTAATTCAGCTTAGTTCTAAAAAAATCAAAGCCAATCAAATTTATGATGATATACCCCAGGACAAATACATGCATTTGATGCATGAAATGATCTCTGTATCTTGATGATCCATACAGCATTATCGTTTCCTGATCTTTGAATCTTTCCAGCATATCTCCAAACGAAAATGGTGTATTGTAATTTATCTTCCATAGTTCATCTGCAAATACAACAATTCTTCTTAAAATCTTTTCTTCGCCCAGGTAAGTCCTTCTGTTTAAGACGAAATACAAGTGCAATAATTTTTCATAGTATTTTTTATTTAACTGATTATTTTTCTTGTCATGTCCTACGCTCTCTATTTTTTCTACAAACCAATCCTGCGTCAAAGAATTAATAATATTCTCACCCTTGAAAATATCACCATACGTTTTGCCTTCAGCTTGTTTATCACTTTGAGAAAGCACTGTAGCAACGTTATTGGTGATATGACTGTAAAATAATGTATCCTTTTTTAATGTGCTTTTTATGGTTAGTTTTTTTTCATTGATAAGGGTCTCTATATATTTTTTAGAAAATCCTTTCTTATTTGATTTTTCATATATGTCGAATCTTATAACTATATATTTACCATTAAGCTCAATTGGCAAAACTAAACACTCTCTGCATTCTGGATGCACTTTTCTGGATGTATCATCCTGATCATGAAAACGTAGTATGCTCTTTTTAATTGCTGCTCTATCATAATATCCTAATTGTTTAGTTCTGGCAGAATAAGCCGTCAGGCCTTCTCCTGGTATAGGCTTTGGATCTGTAAAATCTTTTATGACCACAAATTTATCCGGCCTGCTTGAAAATTCCAAATTCCAGTATTTAAAATCATCATTTGATTTTTCACCTACGCCAATAAATTTCAAAATTTCATATTTATTAATCTCGGTAGCTTTTATTGAATAAGCATCCGTTATTTTTTTTTCTTCTTTAAACCTTCGCCTAAACTCCCTTTTTTTTTCTTCAGGATGCATGTTGTTAACACCCTCGTAAAAAATACAAGCATCTGCGTTTAAGGCATTTGCAGAAGTTTTTAGAAATGTTAGGAGAGGCTCCCTGACTTCTATTTGGAGAGGAATATTTTTGTATTCTTCCATTTCAAGACCTGTGCAGTATAAATTAATTATTTGTGGAACAAACCTCAACTATGCACTCAACGTGCTTGGAGCATTGCATAGGAGTGAATCCCCACCCTTTAGTTATGTTGTGATTGTTTGTATGAACTAACCCAGCATACTGTTTTCTTTGAAACCCTATCAAAATAATCCTGGTTTTTGAATGGGTAGAAATACTCAATTTTAGATATTTATTGGGTGGTGGTATGCGATACTATACGAGTGAGCGTAAAGCTGCGGTGGATAAGCTTACTTCTTTCCAATAATTTTATCAAACCGCTTGTCCATACAGGCGCTTATATCCATAGCTCCTTTTGTCGGATTTCATTACATTCTATCCGACCTACGATCTGATGACATTACAACCAAATCGTGTCAAGAATGTAGTCATGCCCCCTGGTTGGTAATCGGTCGCAGGCCGAGGAACACCTCGTGTCCGGTATCGCTGCACGAACTGTGCGCGAAGGGGACCACGAGGGGCTCGAAGCCGGCAGCCGCGATCAGCTCCAGCCATACGGCTCTCGAGAACAGACCCATCACGTGACGGTCATGGATAACCTCGACCTCGCCGCTCTTGTCTCGCAGCAGGTACACCATGTCGGTCACGTAGGTGTTGTTGTCGGACTCGGGAGTCCACCGCCATTCAAGGTATCGCAAGGCGCGACCACCCGCATCACTGCCGCCTGTCTCAATGCCTGTCTCAAACGTCTCAACAACAAAGTCCGGCTGAAATAATGTCACCCCACCCGGGGCTGTGTGTGCGAAAGCCGTGGCGACAGTGTCGGCGAGATCGGTTCGTGAGGCCATGTAGCTCACAGCATCGTGCACAAGAATGCAGTCAAAAGCGCGTCCGAGCCGGACCGAGCGCATGTCGCCCTGTACATGCTCGCACTCGGGGTTGAGGCGGCGGCTCAGCTCAAGCATGGCCGGCTCCAAATCGAGCAGGGTGCAGACCAAGGTCTCCTGCAGGTAGGAGGCATTGTGGCCGCTGCCGCAGCCGAGATCAAGGAGAGTCTGCGGCTGTTGCCGACAGTGGGCCTCAAACAGAGACCGGTACAAGGCGGCCTCTTCGGCGTAGTCGTCTACGGGTGTCAGCAGCGGATACCAGTCCGCCAGGTCACGGTAGAGCCTGGGGGACCGGCTGGAAGTTGTTTTGTTTTTTATGACCATGTCCAATCCTCTTCGCGGCAGGAGCAATCAGGGGGAAATCCTAAAGCCAGTAGGTCGGGTAGAGCAGCGCGCCAGCCTTGCCGTAGCTTTATGCGAAGGAAGGAAACCCGACAGCGCCTTGTGTCGGATTTCATTACATTCTATCCGACCTACGATCTAACTTCAAAATTTTCATTGTAATCCTGCGGGCTAATAGGTTCTTCTTTGTTAGTATCCTTTTCTGAATTCATTTCTTTATATGCCTATGCCTTTATCCAATTGTCGTTAAAGCGATCTCTAAATTCATCAATTACCTCTTCAAAGCGTGTGAAACCTTCGTTTCGCATATTTCTGGCAAATTCTGTACTTCGCTCTGTGCCAATAATCGCAGACCAATAGTACTGGATTTTACCCATAGCATCTCTTTCGTTCATTCTCATAATTGTATAACGAACCCCCTTTTTAAGACTGTTTGAGGCTGTAGAGGAATTAAGGATTGGATCAAATACATTTTTATGCAGGAAGTTCATTATTTCTTCATCTTTTGACATCAGTCTTATCTCCGGTTTTCAATGGATTATCAGTCTGGAGGGACGGGTAGAGCAGCGCGAAGCCGACAGCTACTCTTGTTGGATTTCATTCCATTCTATCCAACCAGCTACCAATAATAATATCCCAAACTTGAGATTTAGAATTCCATTGGTAATTTTGTGCTAAAACTTTTTCTCGTTTGCCACAAAAAGTGAATTCGTATTTGACATCAAAATAAACTATATTACCTTGAGCAGTTTCCTCATTTAAGTTGATTCCTTTATTTGCTATTTCTTCAAGAGGATAAAATTTTCTTCTTCTACTATCTTTGCCGATCATTTGCATATTTTCTATGAATAAGTAACTGAGGTCGACAATTTTATCCTTGGAACGTATCGTTAAGGAAATAGTAAGATCATTGAACATGTTTTGTGTAATGTTTTCATAACGGATCCATGAAACAGGTACTGTATCTTTATTGTTGATTTTTTCTTGAACGCTAATAACTTGAATCAACAATTGTGGTCGTTGACTTAAAATAAATGCTTCATTGGTCTGCAGGAAACTGTATACAACTATTGTTGCTGTGATTAATCCCCCACCACATGCAATGATTGAAATGATACTATGAACTTTTTCAGCGTTGGAAAGCAAAAAACGTTTGTTGAAAATAATTAGAACAATTCCTGTTACAGAAATTGCAAAGATTAAAGATGAAATTATAATTGGTATTATGTCCATAAAATTATATAATAAAAAATTTATGAATAAAACTATTAGGGTCAATCTGGGGGAGCTTCACCCTGCCCCTTCACCCCTCAGAAATAAAAATCTCTCAATACAAGAAAAAATACAGAGGACGCTTTATTTGTATTGTTATAGGCATTAAAAAATCATATTCACATGCCCCGCTTGTCAACTCTTTGTTGTAAACCAGACTATCACAATCACCACACTTAGGTATTACTACTCAACTTAAGCCTGTAGATCGGGTAGAGCAGCGCGCCAGCCTTGCCGTAGCTTTACGCGAAGGATGGAAACCCGACAGCGCCTTGTGTCGGATTTCATTACATTCTATCCGACCTACCAACTGATATGGTGATTTGCTATATGATTACTTCTTTCCGATAATTTTATCAAACCGTTTATCCATACAGGCACTGATATCCGTTGTTATAAATGCGCCGTCCAGAAACAGGCTGAAAATCGTGGCTGGTGTGGGAGCAGATTGTGCCTCTTGCATGGTTTTTAGTTTGATAACTTTGAGTGGCAGTTTGCGCTTTTTTGCCGTCTCAACAAGGGATTCTTTTACGTGGTATTCCGAATAGGGGCAACGATTTGAATAATAAGCAACCAGGCCTTTCTTAACAGAACACTCACCGCTTTTCACCGACGTATTGAAATATGGCCGCTTACCCGGTTTTTTTAAATCTAGCGAGATAAGGCTGAACCCGGAAGAGAGTCTCTCGCATATTTCAAAACCCTGCCGTAACAACCATTTGGTGTCGCTCATGAAATGAAACTTCCTTGTTCCGACAACAGTCACAAGACCATTTTTCCCATTGGTTTTAGCGGCTTTAATCGCCTCATGCAAAAGAGCTTTGCCGTGACCATTGCCTTTGAATTTACCGGAGACCCAAAAGCAGCCGATCATGAGATAGTTGGGTGCGGTTACGGGAACCCAGGCTTTTTCAGCAGGACCGTATTCGATAAACACTTTGGCACGTTCATCAATGCGTCGAAAGACGTAGCCGTTTTTGAATTCTTCCGTTAACCATTTTTTCTTTAATGCATAACTCTCGGAACACTTTTTATCTGAGAAGGCACAACAAATGTGTTCAGAATGTATATTCTCTTGTGTCAGCGTTATATAGGGCATTTTTAGCAACTCCGGTCTGATTACATCCCCGACACAAAGTGTAAGGCACTCGGGGCCGGCCCTCAAACCATTTACAAAAAAACTCACTGGCACTATTCAGTCACGTCCTTCACAGATCCAACGTATCAAATTTTTTTTAAAAAAACAATTTAATAGGACATCAGGAGAAGTGGTAGGCGTCCATATAATATTGATTTACCATCTGCATTGTCCAGACAGGCGAAGAACACGCTTGAAAAACCCGGTGCACGTTCTGAAATAGAAATAAAATAATACCCTGTGCGGAATGCTCTTAAATAAGTATTGTGCGTTATTCGAGAATATGAAATAGTTGTTGAGCCAAGCTTTCCGAAGTTGTATCAGGTCGGCCATACAAGAGCGAAGCTGTGACGCAGTGTATGTATGATGTAGAGTAATCATAAGGAGGGAAACGCATGAATGATAAACCTGACTTAGGCTTGCTTGAAAAAAAGAATCTGGAACTGGTTACGGAATTCTGCAAGGTGTGGGAACAAAAGGATGTTGAAAAACTGGTTCCCTATTTAAGTGAAGATATTGATTATCATGTTTGGGAAGGCGGAGCGGAAATCAGCGGTATCCAGGAGTTCAGGGATGTAATCGGACCGTTCCTGGAGGGTACGCAAAGGGTGGAATGGGAGATTCTTCGTTCGCACGCAATGGGGGTGATGGTTATTAACGAGCGCTACGACCATTTCTACCGCGACGGGGAGGACGCCGACTGGCATTTTCCGGTTACCGGGATTTTCATCGTCAAAGACGGCAAAATTACATTCTGGCGGGACTATAACATTCCGGGCAAACCGGCCCGGATGTAGTGCAGTGTGGTAGAGCCGGGGGGTCGCCCTTAATCTTCGGCTTCGTTTTGGGCGGTTCATTTTGCATGGTATGCCATGAATCGAGTGTTGCACCGGCCCCGCCCGTTTAGTTTCATCCCCGGTTTTTTCCTCACGCAGGCGAGAGGCCTGCGCATAGATCAGCTAAAAAAGATCTTCTTCTTCCAGGGGGATGATTTTTTCCGGGGATGTTTTTTTCACTGAAGCCGGTTTGAGCAGCCGCATTTTATCTACAAACGGCGTTTGTGGTTCCTGAGCAACAGGTGTATCGCTGCTTCCATTCCGTGATGCCGAACTGTTACCGACAAATGCAACCAGGGAATTAAGGGTCTTTCGGACGTTTTCAGCCTGGGAGTTCAACTCTTGTGCAGCCGAAGCCGATTCTTCGGCGTTGGCTGCGTTCTGCTGGGTAACCCGGTTCATTTCATTCACAGCCTTATTAACCTGCTCAATACCGTCGGCCTGCTGGTTTGAGGCGTTGGCGATATCCGCAACCAGATCGTCGACCTTTCCTGCGCTTTGGGCCACCTGTGAAAAAGAATCGCTTGTTTTAGTAACGATCTCCGAGCCCGTGGCTATGGTCCTGACGGTTTCCTCGATCAGCTCACCGGTGTTTCTTGCAGCCTCGGCAGCCCGCTGGGCCAGGTTGCGTACCTCTTCAGCCACAACGGCAAACCCTTTTCCGGCCTCACCGGCCCGGGCCGCCTCAACCGCGGCATTCAGGGCCAGCAGGTTGGTCTGAAATGATATTTCATCAATGGTTTTTACGATTTTTGATGTTTCTTCACTGGCTTTGGTTATGTTGCCCATTGACTCGTTCAACTCGCTCATGGAGGCATTGGCCTCCCTGATAATCTGCTCGGCCTCGTGCATGAGTTTGTTGGCTTCATTCGAGTTGCCGGCATTGTTTTTAGTCATGGATGCCATCTCCTCCAGGGATGATGACGACTCTTCTATGGAGGCGGCCTGCTCGGAGGAACCCTGGGCAAGGGATTGGCTGGCCGAGGCTACCTGGTTTGAAGCGGCGTGCATCTGATTGGTCGCTTCATCGAGGTTGCTGATAATTGCTCCGAATTGTTTATTGGCTTTCAAGCAGATAAAGAGACCGCACCCGGCAATGGCAAACAATCCTACAAATATCATTATTATCATGAACAGCTTGGTCCCCTCGGCCCCCTTTGCCAGTTGTTTACTGTTGTCGGCAACCATGACCATAACAGCATCTTCGATTTTCGGAATAGCGATTTCCAACTGATAAATTGTTTCTTTAACCGATTCCATTAAGGCGTTGGCCTGCTGGGGCGTCATGGCTGTATCGGCTTCCACCTTTTTGACGACATCGTTAAACCCGGTCAGGTAACTTTCGTAGTATGCGGCAAGGTTGCCGGCAGCGGTTTGTATTTCATCCGTCAGTTCATCATCGGCGGCAATATTTTTTTCTATGCGCAAGAACAGTTCCCGCATTTCCGAGGTCTGGTTGTTGAATTTGTCGATATATAACTGCTGTTTTTGAGGATTGCCGATATTCAGGAAGTAATCTTTTTCGTAGCGGCGGTGCATGAGTATCAGGTGTTTAGCTTTTTCGAGGTCCAGGAGAATCGGCAGATCCATCTCCACCAGCATATGGCCGGTCGCCGCATTGCGGTCGAACTGGAGATAGGCAGCAGAGCACATAATGAACATTATGACGAAAATCAGCCCGAACCCATAGAACAATAGTTTTTGCAAGGTAGTTCCTGTTTTCATAGCATATTCCTGTAGATTGGTTTTATATACGATTACTTATTGGTTATTATTTTATAAAATAACCAATAATTCACTGATCTGCAAGGTGCAAAATTAAAAAAAATAGCATATGCTAACAAAAGTTATCTATATAATATCGAAAGATACTAATGGTTCTCAATACATCGACCGTAAACTACGGGACATATGCCGCTGCCGTGATAAGGCGCTTGATGTCGCGGAGTCCGATTTTGCCTTTGTAGAACCGGGAATCGGTATTGGCCTGCAGAATGGCGTTGTAAAGGGCTTCGGGGGTTGCCTCGGCTACGGCTTTGGCACTGGTAAAACCTGCTGCTGTCAGTACTCCGGCAAAAGTGGGGCTTACCCACTGCACCCGTGAAAGGTCGGCAAGGGCGATGAACTCTGAGAGATCCTTTTTCTTGAGGCCTGTTTTTTTTGTAATCGCGGCGGTTTCCGAGACGGCAGCCTCGAAAAGCTGTTGGGTATTTTTGAAACCGGCTTTTTCAAGCTTTGTAAAGGTGTTTTTATCCAGCCAATCAAAAACCTTCAAAGGGTGTGGTTTGGGAAAAAAGCCCTCAACCACGCGCCGAAGCAGTACAAGGTAATCAGTGTCCACGCCGGAATCATCGGCAAGGGCCGCAAGGGTTTTTTTGTTTTTCAGGCGGGCACGTAACTCAGCAAGAGTGCCGACCCCCGCCTTTTTAAGGCGGCCCATCTTTTTT
>JANQGV010000202.1 GCA_028282925.1 Thermodesulfobacteriota bacterium | reverse complement strand
CTGGGAAAATGCACAAGACCGTATAATACATCAGCAACACGTTAGCAAGGCTCAGCAGTAAAGAAAAAAACCTGATCATGTATGCCGACCTCGCAATGCCGGCATAAGGAAAAACAAGGTCATTCTGAGGATGCCTTAGAATGCCATATCCCGGCTGGTCGTTCACAACAAAACTCCTCAACACAGAGGATTCTTGTCTGCTGCAGAATAGCGATGTCAGGATATAGTAAAGTGGTGGATGAATTGCCTGACTTACAACATCACCATCAAGTTTTGATGTAATAGTAGGCAACTCGCCCTTGCGGGAGATATACTGGCTATATAAAAAATGTCGCTCTTCATCCGGCGGATTCCAAAGTGGGGTACCGGTACTGTAAAGCACCCCTGATAGACAAAAAACAACCAGAATGCACAGAATGCAGCCATTGTTTTTAAGAAACGGAACGTTCCAGGGTATCATCGTACGGATTAGCACCACAAAGAAATTTTATCAACTATCGACAGTCTTTATCGCGGATAAATCTATAGACATCTATGGGCCTGGCAATGTATGCGTTCCTTTCGATAAGCAACTTCAGTAAGTCATCATATACTTGCAGCATTTTGGTATTTCCTGAAATATAACTATCGGGATGAATATCGAAAACAGCCACACCTCCCAGATTTTCAATATAATCAATTTTTTCATTCCATATTCTCAACAGCTCACCGGGCGTTTTCTTGCAAATTTTCAACAGATGATAGTCCTGAGGTATTGTTAATGGCATTTCAATGGTTCCGAAAGAATTCCTGAACGGAAATACCGTACAGCAGCCGGTTGTACGTCGATACGGCCCATACAATTCCGTATCCGGCCTGGTTAAATCATAATCGAACACATGGCTGATTTCTTTTGACAGTCGCTCACTTCTTAGCAGTTGCCCCGATCTAAATCCCTTAACATACTCCCTTAGCCAAGGTTTTTCGAGAAACAGATGCTCAAGCCTCCAGCGTATTTCCCTGCTGGACAAATATGGTAATCTCCCATCATGCATATATCCGTGGCTGAATATCTCGCACCCCTCTTCAATAAGTTCATACAAAATCTTATCCTGAACAGCATACAGGTCGGAAACAAGTGACCACGCAGATACAATATTATAATTTCTCTCGATTGTACGAAATGCATTAATGTTGTTTACACCATCGGCACTCTCTATGTCGTGGGTGAGCACTGCGGCAAATTTTTTATTTCCCGGATATGGTGTATTATTCAAACTGACGCCGGCTCGGCCTGCTGCTTTGATCAAAAATGAACGCCGGAGCATATCAAAGGATGCCTCACAAGGCCACGCAGGGAAATCTCGACGGCCTCGCAAGCGAACATAGAAATCGTTTATCACCTTGAAGGCATAAAGGATATTGTTACGTATGTTGGGCGGTATAAAATGATAAGATAAGGCGCTTTTTCCAAATATCCTTGCATACCAGGGTGCTCTATCTTTTGCAGAATAATAGTGTTCCTTTTGAAGATTCTGCTCTAACGCAGTTATCTCATGAATCCCCAAAAAAACAGTGTCTTCATTACTGTTTTCTCCGCATCCTCCAGGATTATGCCGTATTAGAAATGTTTTTAATAATTTTTCAGGCAAATGCAATTTTAAACGGTCTGACATACCGGGCATACCATCATTGATGAGACACAGTTTTATAAAACGGTCGTCAGATGCCTGAAGCGTCTGTTTTCTAAAAAGCAGGCCTTCATGAACCATAGCGTCCCTGACATCTGCACGGTCCTGAAGGTCATCAATAAAAAGAGAATAAAAAATGTTGCCGCCGTGTTCGCAATGCGCATCATTTTCTTTCTTCTTGTCTGCTCGGACAATAAAATCAAAAGCATATCGCTCAAGTACCGTCCGCTCCAAAAACCGGTTAATCACATCGAGCAAAACAAAAGGGAAAAACAAAATACCCCATGAAGCAATATTTCCAAAGCCGGCCCTCTCACAAATGTCGACAAGTTCCGATCTGTAAAATAAGCGACTATAGCAATCATCATAGGAACCGACTTGAAAACCGAAACGGCCTAAATAAGTCCGAATACGATCAAACACATACCAGTGTTGATTCATAGCCGAAAACACAAATCGACCGCCGCCACGGAGAATTCGGCGCACCTCAAACGCCATGCGAACAGGTTCATCGACATAGTAAATCATTTCGGCCGCAACCGCCGCATCAAATGCGGCGTCACGAAACGGCAGGTGCTCGGCATCTGCAACCACGGCCGATATGTCGTACTTTTCTTTAACAATACGGGCCATGCCAAAAGATATATCAACAGCTACAACACAACCGCGTTTTAAGAGTGCTTCGGTTACTCTGCCCGAGCCGCAACCAATCTCTAAAATGCACCCCGACACCAGCGTCGCAAGAGAATCCCTTCTGCGGCTGGAAAAATATGCATGAACCAGGGAGTCGTAATCATTAGAGAGATTATCAAATACAGCCCTTACCTTGCGCTTATACGCCGGTTGAGTCGATTGTGTTACTGGTGTAGCAAAAGGAAATCTGCTGCTTTTGCTATATAAAAAAAGAGGGGCATGTTTGAAAATACCAGACAGGAATCCCATATTCTTCCTAAGCACAATTGCTTTGACGGGTTTTCGATGCCGACAACAGTTTGAGTGCCGCACGCATAAGGGTTTTCAGCAGGAATATTTTTCTTGGGACTTTAAGCATAAGGCGGACAATTCTCCAGGGACTATAAAATTTTATATATGCCCGGGTTTGAAGTTTGCCGATATCATAACCCGTTGCTTCATGGTAAAACGTTTGGGCGCCAAGAGTAAAAGTGTCAAATGTATCGATAGCAACATTTTCATACACCTTGCATGCGAGTTGATGAAGTGGGGTGCGTTTAAATGGAACTACTGTAGAAAAAAAAGCAACGTTGAGTTTTGATTTCAAAGCAAGATTTATTGTTGCATTCATTTCTTGCGGTGTTTCTCCTGGAAACCCGATCATAAAAAAAGCATTGGTAATGAGATTCAACCTGTTTGCGTAATCTATATTGGAAATAACCTGATCGATATCAAGATATTTTTTAGCAAGTTGCTGTATTCTTTCTGAAGCGGATTCAATAGCAAACGAAACCATATACGCGCCTGCTTTTTTCAAAAGCACCAGGTCCTCCTCCTGAAGAAGATCACCCCGCAGGCCATTTGGAAATGCAATGCGAATGCGCATGCCGCTTTCGATTATGAGGTTCAATATCTTTTTCATCCGATCACGATCCAGATTGAAAATATCATCTATAAAATGAAACTCCCTGATTCCATAATCGGTGTAAAGCATTTCAATCTCTCGAAAGAAATGCTTTGGGCTGCGTTTTCTGATTTTTTTTCCAAAAATATTGTGACAATAAATACACCTGTACGGACACCCTCTGGAACTCATGACCGGGATATACTTTTTTTCCGCAAGCACTATATTCATCTGAAAAGGGGTATTCCAATAGCTTTGCATATCAATAAGGCTGTAATCAGGAACAGGCAGCATATCTAAATCAGGCAGATAGTTTTCTTGTTCGTTCAGAACAATTTTTTTATTTTTACAATAAGCAATTCCAGGCACTGAATAAACACCGGATCCCTTGGCATATGCCTCAACAATATTAAGCATCACAATCTCCCCCTCGCCGATAACAACAATAGAATTGGGGACATCAGATAAAATGTCGTCATAGCAGGTAGTGGGATACGGGCCGCCAAACACCAGGAGTGCCTGAGGAGCACGATTCGCAATCAAATCACCATATTCTGTCAAAAAGGGTCTATCACATGACATCATACTGATGCCGATCAGCTCGGGCTGGAAACGCGACAGGGCCGCATCCAGCGAATCCCTCTGAGATGACTCTAAGCGCATGTCGAGCAACGATACGTGCAAATCCTGCGGATAATTTTCTTTCAGATATGCCGAAAGGCAGAGGATACCCATTGGAATATCAATAGAATGCTTTTCCCGATCGGCACTGGAGGGTTTTATAAATAAAATTTTCATATTATCCCAAAATACTCTTGGGTGGCATAAAAATGGACTCCATTTCCTGGCTTATTCTGATAAATGCAAATAGCAACGAACGGTACCTTCATTGGTGTATTGCCCTTTTGGAAAAACAGCACATTTCATTTAATAATACGGGCAAAAGGGGTAGCACCTTACATTATTATTTCGATATGAACAGTTTATGGATTTTAATTATTGATATTATGAAAGCTTGGTAGTGTCAAGAGACTTTCGCTTTTTTCTGGCAGCGTCCTTCCTGGTCATCAGCCAGCCGTATCCTGAGTCAGCCTGTCTTCCAGTTCCTGCTCAAGA
>JANQGV010000173.1 GCA_028282925.1 Thermodesulfobacteriota bacterium | reverse complement strand
TGGGGCGAACAAAGAAAGGGGGTAGAAGGCGCGTAGCGTCTTATAATCATATTCTGCCCAAATCGCTAAAAGCTATTCAGGTAGCACGGCTCAAAGCCGTAGGTTTAGAGATTGTGCTAAGGTGTGACGAAGGTGAGCGCAATCCCGATATGATCGGGATAGATGAGCGTTTTCCGTCAGCCTTACCTGACAACTCGTGCCATCTCCAACAACTTCGAACTGATCTTAAAACCCGCCCGCTTTGCCGCTGCATGATTTATTTCCAGGCGGACGGCATCTTTTTCCTCGTACAGATACAGCATCCCGCCCTGGGCGATAAAATCCGGCAGGTCGGAAACGGTCAAAGCACCGGAGTCTTTCAAGGAGGCCATAACGGCATTGAGCCGGTGCTGTTCCGATGCCGCCACAAACAGCATTTCGCACGGGACGGCTTCATCGGGCGAAGAAACACTGCACACAACCAGCCTGCGTCCCCTGACTGTTTTGCCCGCAAACGGCACAAAAGCGGCTCCGAATGGATCACGCCCCAGGATACCGATAGTGATGGTTGTGTCTTCGGCGGAGCAGGCTGCCTCCGGCCAATCAATGAACTGCAGCACCTTGCACATAAAAGCCGCTTTGCGTTCGTACTGCCGGTCGGTTGCCCGGGCCGGAGACCAAAAGGCGCACACAAGAAGACTTGCAGCTACGGCAAAATAAACACACTGCATGGCCATGTGCCGAAATCGCTGCTGCTTAACTCTGTCCGGCCTCTGCCCGTTTTGTTTCTTCATGTCAGCCCTTTTGCAGGTAATAATGGAACAGCCACAAACAAACAGTAATACAAATTCTTTGACATAACAATAAAAAACATTTTTTCTTGTTTCATTACTGCAAATTAACATAGATAGAAAACATACAGCATATATTTTTACTACGGTGTTTCTATTACAAAAAATATATATATTTTTTCCGCTAGAAGCCGATAACATGCTTATGCCGCCTTTCGGGGCAGGCATGTGAACACGCACAACATACTACCCATATTCCGGACATACGGCATGCCGAAAAAAGTACTCATTGTTGACGATGAAGACATGATCAGGGTCATTGCAAAATCCTTTCTGGAGAGTGAGGGCTACGCGGTTGAAACGGCCGCAAACTACCAGGAGGCCATGCAGGTACTGGAAGAGACCGAAATAGACCTCATTGTGAGCGACATTGTCATGGGGCCCGAAACCGGCATCGACCTTCTCAGGGAACTGAAAAAACGGGAACTGCGCTGCCCCATCGTCATTATAACCGGAAACCCGGATATTACCACCGCCTCGGATGCACTGCGCCTGGGTGCATTCGACTACATTGTAAAGCCTTTTAAGAAAGATAACATTCTGCATGTTGTACAGCAGGCCTTGCGTCACAAAACCCTCGATGACGAGCGTGAGCGCTACCGCCGCAACCTGGAAGCCATTGTCAAAAGCGTGCAGGAAGGTATTATCACCATTGATACGGACTTGACCGTTACCGAGGCCAATGATGCCGTTGAGCACTTTTTGCATAAGAAGCCTTCGGCAATTATCGGCAAGTCCTTGGAAAGCGTCACGGCCGACACCTACCGGCCCTGCCTGCAAATCCTGCAGAACACGCTTAACAGCAGGGATAAAATCACCGAGCAGCGCGTTGAGTGGAAGCACGGCAACGGGCGGCAACAGATAGTAATGATGAACAGCGCCCCGCTGATTGACCGCGGGGGTGCGTTTATGGGCGCCGTTCTTGTGATGCGGGATGAAAGCCGTCTTGTCGACCTCGAGCGCGAACTGCACGAACGGCAGCACTTTCACAAGATAGTCGGCAAGAGCAAACCAATGCAAAAACTGTACGGGCTTATCGAAGCCCTTGGTGAAACCGAAACCACGGTCCTGATAACCGGGCCCAGCGGCACCGGTAAAGAACTGGCGGCCGAGGCCATCCATTACAGCGGCAGCCGCGCCCTCAAGCCGCTGGTAAAAGTCAACTGCACCGCACTGGCTGAAAACCTGCTTGAGAGTGAACTCTTCGGGCATGTTGCCGGTGCCTTTACCGGGGCAACAAAAGATAAAATCGGCCGGTTTCAGATGGCCGACGGCGGCACTGTTTTCCTGGATGAAATCGGAGACATATCACCTGCCCTGCAGGTTAAGCTCTTGCGTATACTCCAGGAGAAAGAGTTTGAACGGGTGGGCGACCCCAGTCCGATCAAGGTCGACGTGCGGGTACTCACGGCAACCAACAGCAACCTTCGGGATAAAATAACACAGGGCTCCTTCCGGGAAGACCTCTACTACCGTCTGAATGTGATGGAAATCCAGATGCCGCCCCTGGCTGAGCGCCTGGATGATATCCCCCTGCTGATAGACCATTTTTGCTCTATACAGAACAAAAAAATGCATAAGTCCATCAAGGGGGTCTCCGATACGGTAATGCACCTTTTTCTGAACTATGCTTGGCCGGGCAATATCCGCGAGCTCCAGCACGTTATCGAGCGGGCCTTCATTCTGTGCCGTGGTAACATTATCGATAGAGACCATATTCCCGCCCAGCTTGCCGCTCCTGATGCATCGGCCGGAGAAACGGAGGGGCCTCGCTCTTCCAATGAGATCCTCCAGGCCCTGGAAAAAACAAAATGGCATAAATCCAAAGCGGCAAAACTGCTGGGCATGAGCCGCCCTACCCTGTATAAAAAAATGAAAGAACTGAACCTGGATTCGCCCGAATAGCAATTCCTCCGGCCACCCTTTCTTTTTCATCCCATATACTGACCCATTTTTACAAAATGTAAAAAAGCGTCATTTACATTTTGTAAAAAAGCACGTTGTGTTACACATGTACCCGGAAGTATGCCCGGCCATTTCATCTGCAACCATCTGTATTAGCTTAATTTTATTTTTTTACCTCAAACAAACACCGCATGGCACGGCATTTGTAAATAAGTAGTAGTGTATGAAATATGATTAAAAACAAAAAAACCTTTGGAAAGGAAATAAAAAATGACACTTTTTGTAATGCTTGAAATTCTTAATGTAGTAGTACTGGTAGGCTATATGGCATGGCTGGCAAGACAGGTACACCGCAACACTGTGCAAATAAAAGCTATTCTAAGAGGTTAGGATATTCATCTACCCAAAAACGGCCGGGCTTGCCCACTTCCGGAAGAACGTTCCGGCATGGAGCCCGGCTTTTTTGACCTTGACGGAGATCCAATAACGAACTATACTTAAAGTAACGATAGAGTATTATTCTTTTAGGCTAATAACTGTAATGCTTCATTCAATTCCATACCATAAGTTGTTTCATGTGTGCCTGCTCATAATGACCTTTCTGCATCTGGTGTCGTGTCCGTCTGCCGTTGCATCCTATGCAGGACCCTTAAAATACAATACCAACACCATTCAGAAACTGGCCGACAAAAACGACTGCAAGTCGGGGACTTCCGCTAAACACGATGTTCTTTGGCAGGAAAGTTTTGCCCTCGACCCCGCAGCTCATGAAGAGTACCGACAAACCATCTCCACTGAGCACTTGGCATCGTTTGCAGCCATTATCACTACCCATCTGCTGCTATAAGTTTTATCTCCTTATACAACGCCGTATCCCGGTGTACTGTTTTCCATCAATCTGAAATCTGCTCTACCGCATGCGCCCATCGTTTTCCGCCAGGAAGACACCATTGCCGGCTTTTCGGCAGAAAAGCGCGCGCGTGGCAGGCAAAGACACATAAGGAGAAAAAACATGAAACAAAAAGACACCCTCATAACCATCACAGTAGGCGTTAAACATCTGGCTGTTGTGTGCCTGCTGGCCGTGATTGGAGGCTGCCTGTACAGCGGCCATGTGTTGACTCATATTCCAATGGCACTGATCGGGTAACAGTGTTCCCCGGCAGGTGCCCCGTGACGAACCAAGTTAAAATGGAGGTAACAGCCATGAAAAAAACACCTATCATCCTCACATATGTTGCTATCGCCCTGACAGTGGCCATGCCGGCCGTCGTACCCACCGGCGCACAGGCAGGCGATGAAGACCCTGAAAAAACACTTATTATGTACTATTCACGCACCGGCAAAAGTTCGGTTGTGGGCGATGCACTGCAAAAGGAACTGAAGGCCGACGTGCTGGAAATACGCGACACCCAGAACCGTAGCGGCACCATCGGGTTCTGGAGGTCCGCCCTCGATTCGTATCTGGACCGTTATGCTGACATCGAGCCCTCGAAACCGGACCTCAGCAAATATGCCAATATCATTATAATTTCACCCATCTGGAACTGGAACATTTGCGTTCCGATCCGTACCCTGATATCCCGCACCGACATGAGCGGCAAAAAGCTGGTTGTTTTCACCACGGCCAATATCGACATTAAAAAATATGAGCCCTATGGTGACGACGCCCCGTTTGTGAAACGCTTTTTCCGGGACTACCTCAGGAAAAAAAGCAAAGCCATGCGTGACCTGGCCTCTGCTTCAGGGGCCGATATACGAGGCCATTTCCACGTGGCAACCAAAGACATAACCGAAGACCAGATCCGGCAGGATACCATACAGTACATACAGCAGGTGCTGTGTGCCTTTTCACTGCCGTCATGCGTAACGTCATTCGTGGTTTCACGATAAGAGGAGGAAGAGCTCTATGCAGGAAGTAAACACCAAGGACGAACTGAAAAAAGCCCTGGCACTCCACCGTGACGACATTCATATCGCCGACGACAAACTCTGTATCGGGCTGGCAACCAGACCACACAAATTCCGTTTCATCCGGTACATGATGCATGCCTTCGGGTACAGGATGGTGGTGACGCAACGCCTGGGCTGTTTTGACGCCACGTTTATAAAGCAGGACGACGCATAAAAGCACGGCCCAAAAGAGGCTGTTGGAGAATGTTCAGATACAAGGCGTGCGCAATCCTGAAGAGTGCGGCGTACTTGCCTAAAGATGAAGGGTAAGCGCAACGCAGTAGATGAGCGTTCTCCGGCAGCCTCACAGGATATCCCCTGGTAGGAGGAGGGGGATGGAACGGCCTTGTGTCGCTTCAGCCCCTCCTCCACCTCTTTTTTTCACATCATGTTCCCCGCACAACCTGGAGCAATTCACAAAATTCTATTACCTCAATATCGCACTCACCTGGTAGGAGCACCTTTAGGGGCGATTGATGAACTATGTGGATTTTACGGTCCTTATCGCGGCCGAAGGCCGCTCCTACCCGGCTATATATATTCTGTACATTGCTCTAGCACAACGCCGCAGATGGGCGTTTTATTTTGCCGTCAACAACCTTAAAGCGTTTCCGCCCAGGATAGCTGAAATTTCTTCCCTGCTAAAAACAGTACCCTCAGGAGCGTTTTTGGGCAAATCCCGGATGAGGCCGACCCAGTCGGTATTGGACATGATAGATCTGAACGAGGGGCTATCGCTGCCAAAAAGCACCCGGTCCGAACCGACAAAATCCAGATACTGTCGCAACGCCCGGCAAAACCCGGCATAGTCCTTCTGGGCATAGACCTGCCAGGCTGAGATATCAACCAGAATATTCAGCTTGATACTGGCAACGGCAATCATCTGCTGATAGCCGAACATGCCGCCTGCATGGGCGGCTATAACCTGCAAATCGGGAAAGTCCACGGCAATATCATCAAAAAACATGGCCTGGGAAAATTTGGCCCGCCAGGGATACATCATGCCGCCGGAATGGATGATAACCGGCAGACCGGCAGAATCGGCCCATTCGAGCAGCCGGTATACCTCTTCCTGGTTGGGATAGAAACCGGCCGAAGGGTGCAGCTTTAGCCCCTGCATGCCCCAGTCCTCAACGCACTTTTTGACAAGGTCCAGTGCTCCTTCGCGGCGCGGGTCCACTGAGACGAACGAGATAAGGCGGTCTGGATGTTTGGCGGCAACATCGGCAATATGCCGGTTCACCGTTTCTATGGGCACTTCCGGGTCCCCGGCAGGCACACCAAAATCAATGGGAAACACCACGCTTTTATCGATACCGGCCTCGTCCATTTCCTCCAGCAGCAGAACACCATCTGGATCACTGGTGGCCTCGACAAGGGCATCACCCACTTCTTCATTGGTCTGGTGCACACCCTGCTTTGCAAACTCACGGGTTATGAAACGGGCAATGCCGTAATAAAACTCCTTCGGAACCCAACCGGCTGCAAACAGGTGTGTGTGGATATCGATAATCATGGCGGTGCCCCCTCTGGTTAAAAGCTTCCCCTACTAATCATGCTGCCTTGATAGATATTTCCCCTTGATAAATAACGGGCTTCATAAATCCCATTGCAACGCAGCCGAGTGCAACGATTTCAGGAGGAAACAAGGGTCGACATGTTTGAGCCCCGTTCTTCAGGGGCGAGTTTGTTGACCCACCGACTGCAATCGTGCCGCG
>JANQGV010000259.1 GCA_028282925.1 Thermodesulfobacteriota bacterium | reverse complement strand
GGGGCGAGTTTGTTGACCCGCCGACTGAAAGCGTGCCGCGAGGGCAATCCCGACATCGGTCGGGATCAAGTTGCAGGGCGCCCTTTCTTTTCCCCCTTTGAGTCAATCCTCCGGATTGACCGCTTGCAGCTCTTTTGAGCAGGCAAAAACAAAGTGCGCAGCTCTTGTCACCGCAGGTGGCAAGACAAAGGGGTGGAAGACGCGCAGCGTCTTATAAACGTATTTTTCCCGAAACGCTAAAAGCTTTTCGGGTCGCAGGACTAAAAGCCGTGGGATTATAAATTTACTAAATACTACTGATTCATATTACTTATGGCCGACACATCTCTTCCCGACAACACCCCCCAGGTGCCTGTAATCTTCGGCACCGCCGGACACATCGACCACGGCAAATCAGCCCTGGTTAAGGCCCTGACCGGCACCGACCCCGACCGGTTTCAGGAAGAAAAAGAGCGGGGCATAACCATCGACATCGGATTTGCCTTTTTAAGCGCCAATGTTGCCATAATTGATGTACCCGGCCATGAACGTTTTATAAAAAACATGGTGGCCGGGGCCGCAACCGTCGATTACGCCGTGCTGGTCATTGCCGCCGACGACGGCATTATGCCCCAGACCCGGGAACATATGGAAATACTGGAGCTGCTCGGCTGCACAAACGGCATTGTGGCCCTTACCAAGGCCGATAAAGTCGATGAAGAATGGCTTGAGCTGATAACCGATGAAGTGAAACAATACCTGCAGGAGACCGCCTTTCGGGATGCACCGGTATTTGTGTGCGACAGCCTGTCCGGGCGCGGCATCGCCTCGATTAAAGGGGCGTTGTTTGAGCTTGCCCGGCAAAAACAGATGACATCGCCTTCCGCCGGCTTTTTCATGCCCATTGACCGGGCGTTTACAATGAAGGGACATGGCGTAGTGGTGACCGGCTCGATTCTCTCGGGCACCATCCAGACGGATTCGGCCCTTGAGCTGTTGCCGCAGCAGAAAACAGTGCGCGTCAGGCGCATACAGAGTCATGGCCGGGAAGTACCCGTGGCTTCAGCCGGACAGCGAACCGCTCTTAACATCGCAGACCTCTCGCTCAGCGATGTACATCGCGGTATGGTGCTTGCCACACCCGGCTCCATTCAGCCCGGCATGCTACTGGATGTACATCTTTTAAATCTTTCCTCTCACCAGAAGCCGCTCATGCATCGTCAGCGTGTACGTTTTCATATCGGGACCGCCGAAGTCATGGCCCGGCTGCATATGCTTGACGGAAACCAGATTACACCGGGCGAGTGGGGTTTTGCCCAGATACTGCTTGAAGCTCCGGTTGCTACCCGCAGAACCAGCCGCTTTGTGATCCGGCAATACAGCCCGGCCCTCACCATCGGCGGCGGAGAAGTGCTGGACCCCTCTCCGGCCAAGCATCGCAGGAACCGCCCCGAGGTTATTGCCGGCCTGCAACGGCTGTCCGACGGCACCCTTTCCAACTTGCTGACGGAAGCGGTTCACCAGGCCCATAGGATAAGCATCGGAAAGCTTGCCGAAAAGCTGGATGCCGACCTCGAAGACCTAAAACGCGAACTGGCCCTACCCATTGAAGCCGGGGAAGTGATACCCCTTGGCACAGAAGACATCTTGGCATCCGGGAAAGACTACCGGGCCTGGATCGCTAAAGCTACCACGGTTTTGAACGATTTCCACACCACACACCCCTTGCGGTCCGGCATAAAGCACCAAGAGCTTATCAATAAGTGCTCCACCGGTGATGCAAAACTGTCTGAAGAGCTTCTGCATGTTGCCCTCGACGGCAACGTACTGCGTGCGGCAGGGGATGAATTCCTTGCTCTGCCGTCATTTGAGATCAATCTCTCAAAAAAAGATCAAAAACTGGCAGATACCATTGAAAAAATGCTGCTGGATTCAGGCTGCCGGACACCCTCCGCCCAGGAGTTGGGCCATACCCTGAAGATAAAACATATCGACACGTTGCTGGAATACCTGGTTTGCCAAAACCGGGCCGTCTGCATCCAGGGCAAATTCTTTTTTCACAGCAGCACAATCTCCCGGGCACGGGAACACCTTCAGAACCTGTTTTCCGAAAACAAAAGTATTACCATCGGGCAGATTAAAGACAGCCTCAACTCCACCCGCAAATGGATAATACCGCTGGCCGGATATTTCGACTCCATCGACTGGACCAAACGGGTCGATGAGCAGCGCCTGCCGGGAAAAAAGCTCTACGAACCCTAGAGCATTTCACACAATATTACAGCCCTTATGAATCGTAAAGGCAGGTACGGTTGGAGCAGCCACGGCAGTGCGCGCTATGGATCGTATACATATTCTTCCTGTTCCAGCGAGCACGTTGCCGCCGGTAATCCAACCGTACCTGCCTTTACAGATCTACGGCGTAGCTATCCTCTTGTGTGATCTGCTCTAATGGGAAAAGACCGGCCTCTACTACTGCTCATCATATATATCTATCCAATATTGCTTAATTTTTATCAAAAAAATAAAAAAGCATAAAAAATATAAATTTCATTGACACTCTATAATTCAATATGCTACTTCTCTTACCGTAAGAACATAGAAATTATCAATACTGTCACCTATTTTTATTTTACATATCAATTATTTCACATTCATACATCACTAACTGCATTATAAAATAATGCACTGTTTTTACAAGAAAGGGGGAAAGCTTTACGTCTGTTTAACTAATACCTGTAAAGAGTGTTTCTTGCGAACTTTCACATGAAAGGAGAATGCCACGATGAAGATCTCGAGAAGGGGGTTCTTGAAGATCTCGGGTGCTGCGGTTGCGGCAGGTGGACTGGGGGTAAACCTTGACAAGGTGAAAGCCCATGCTGCAACAACCAAAATCACCTATTCCAGAGAAACCATCACCATATGCCCGTACTGCGCTGTTGGTTGTGGTATTATCGTGCACACCAGGAACGGCAAGGTGGTGTACACCGAAGGTGACCCGGATCATCCTATTAACCAGGGAAGTCTGTGCAGCAAGGGCTCATCACTGTACCAGTTGAGTCATCGCAACGAAAACCGTCTTACAAAGCCCCTGTACCGCGCACCCAAAAGTGACAAGTGGGAGGAGAAATCATGGGACTGGGTACTTGACAGGCTGGCTGCAAACATCAAAAAAAGCAGGGACGAAAGCTTCCAGGAGAGAAACGCGAAAGGACAAACCGTCAACAGGACCATGGGCCTCGCCTCTGTGGGCAGCGCCGCCATGGACAATGAAGAGTGCTACGTTTACCAGAAATTCCTGCGCTCTCTCGGCCTGGTGTATATCGAACACCAGGCGCGGATATGACACTCCGCAACTGTTGCGGCTCTGGCAGAGTCGTTCGGACGCGGCGCAATGACCAATCACTGGATTGACTTGCGCAACAGTGATTGCATTATGGTTATGGGAAGCAACGCTGCAGAAAACCACCCGATTTCTTTCAAATGGGTCACCCAGGCAATCGATAAGGGCGCTACCCTTATCAGTGTCGACCCCCGCTTCACCCGCACTTCAGCCCGTGCACATGTCTATGCACCGATTCGTTCCGGTTCCGACGTGGCATTCCTGTGCGGTATGATCAAGTACATACTCGACAACAATCTCTATTTTGACGAATATGTCCGGGAATATACCAACTCATCATTTCTGGTAAATCCCAAATTTAAGCTGCCGGCGGACAACGAAGGCGTCTTCTCGGGTCTCAAAGGCACCAAAACCAAGGAGGGCTATGTCAACGGTAAGTATGACAAGGCCACCTGGTCGATTCAGAAAAATACCGACGGCACGCCTAAAAAAGACAAGTCCCTGCAGGACCCCAACTGTGTTTTCCAATTGCTCAAAAAACACGTGTCACGCTATGATCTGGATAAAGTGGCATCTATTACCGGCACGCCTAAAGAAAAGCTGCTGGAAGTGTACAAGGCCTATGCATCAACCGGCGTAGCAGACAAATCGGCTACCATCATGTACGCCATGGGCTGGACACAGCACACCGTTGGCGTGCAAACAATCAGGGCCATGGCCATAATCCAGCTCCTTTTAGGCAACATGGGCGTGGCCGGCGGCGGAGTAAACGCCCTGCGCGGCGAGTCCAATGTGCAGGGATCAACCGACCACTGCCTGCTGTTCCATATCCTGCCCGGCTACCTGAAAACACCCAAGGCTTCCCAGCCGACCCTGGAAGCCTACAACAAAAAATATACACCAAAAACCAGCGACCCGATGAGCGCCAACTGGTGGGGCAACTACCCTAAATACTCCAACAGCCTCATGCGCGCCCATTACGGCCTTAACACGACGCTGGAGGAGGCCTACTCCTACACGCCCAAACTGGACGACGGCAAAAACTATTCCTGGCTGACCATCTTCGACGATATGTACAAAGGGCGGTTCAGCGGATTCTTTGCCTGGGGCCAGAACCCGGCCTGTAGCGGTGCCAATGCCAACAAGGTCCGCAAGGCGCTTACCAAACTGAAATGGATGGTCAACGTAAATATTTTCGACAACGAGACCGGCTCCTTCTGGAAGGGCCCGGACATGAACCCTTCTGAAATCGATACCGAGGTGTTCATGCTGCCCTGTGCCGCATCCATGGAAAAAGAAGGCAGCGTCACCAACAGCGGCCGCTGGATGCAATGGCGCTACAAAGCCACCAACCCGGCCGGCGAGGCTATGCCCGACGGCGAAATCATCACCGAGTTGCACTACCGCATAAAAGAGCTGTATGAAAAGGAAGGCGGCAAGCTGCCTGAAGCAATTACCAAACTCACCTGGGATTATGGCCTGAAGATGCCCGACGGCAAAATCAAACATTTTGACAGCCATGAAGTAGCAAGGGAGATCAACGGTTACTTCCTGAAAGATGTTGAAATCAAGGGTAAGCTCTATAAAAAAGGCACCCTGGTTCCCAGCTTCGCCTTTCTGCAGGCCGACGGGTCAACATCATCGGGCAACTGGCTCTATTGCAACTCCTATACCGAAAAGGGCAACATGGCTGCCCGGCGGGGCAAAGTTGATCCTTCCGGCATCGGTCTCTATGCCAAGTGGTCATGGTGCTGGCCGGTAAACCGTCGCATTCTGTACAACCGGGCTTCGGTCGACAAAAACGGCAAACCGTGGGCGATCGACAAACCGGTTATCTGGTGGACGGGCTCCATCACCAAATGGAAAGGCGACGTACCCGACGGCGGCTGGGCGCCTCTGGCAGCCGGCAAGGCATCGCGCTACCCGTTTATTATGAAACCGGAAGGCCATGCTCATATATTCGGCCCCGGCCGTGCAGACGGTCCGTTCCCGGAACATTATGAGCCCCTGGAATGCCCCATCGAGAAAAACCCCATGTCGCCGCAGTTCGTCAACCCGACGGTCAAGCGCTGGGACATAAAAGGTATCGGCACAGAGTTGGACACCCGGGCGACCTGTGATCCGCGTTTTCCCATCGTGTGCACAACCTATCGTGTCACCGAGCACTGGCAAACCGGCGTTATGACCCGCTGGCAGCCCTGGCTGCTTGAATTACAGCCGGACATGTTTGTTGAAATGAGCAAAGAGCTGGCCGACATGAAAGGCATTGAAAACGGAGAAATCGTCAAGGTTACATCGGCTCGCGGTGAAGTAGTGGCGGTTGCCGTTGTCACACCGCGATTCAAACCTTTCACCATTGAAGGCCAAGAGGTCCACCAGGTCGGCGTGCCCTGGCACTATGGCTGGCGCCAGCCGCACCCTGAATTGAAGGAGTTGCGCAGCGCCAACCTGCTGACACCCAACGTCGGCGACCCCAACACCATGATTCCCGAGTCAAAGGCGTTCATGGTTGATGTTGTTAAGAAGGGAGGTGCCCAATGAGTGAAAAAGCAATGTTAGTCGACCTGTCCAAATGCACCGGTTGCCGGGGATGTCAGGTGGCCTGTAAAAACTGGAACGGCCTCCCTGCTGAAACAACGGTAAACAAAGGCAGCTACCAGAACCCGCCGGATCTGAGTCCGTCAACCTTTACCCTTATCCGTTTTCAGGAGATGGACGACGGCAAAGGCGGCCTTAAATGGCTGTTTCGCAACGACAAATGCTTCCATTGCGGCGACCCCGGCTGTTTAAAGGCCTGCCCTGTTCCGGGCTGTATTTTCAAGACACCGGAAGGTGCCGTTATTATCGATCCAGACAAGTGCATCGGCTGTAAATACTGCTATCACACCTGTCCATTCAGCGTACCGCAGTTTTGCTCCAAATCGGAAAAGATGTACAAGTGCACCTTCTGCTACGACCGCCAGGCCGACAATCTGCCGCCCGCCTGCGCTCAGGCCTGCCCGACCGGGACCCTGATTTTCGGCGATAAGGCCGACATCTACAAGATGGCCCATAAGCGTGTCGGCGAGATCGGTGGTAGTGCCTCCGTGTACGGAGACCAGTACGTCGGCGGCACCCATGTTGTTTATGTGCTGACCGAACCGGCCGATGCATACGACAAGTTACCCGAGAAACCCAAAATTGCAGGCTCGGTTGCACTCTGGAAAGACGTGCTGAAACCGCTTTCCATGGTCAGCTTGCTGGGCGGAGTCGGCGCCGGCTTCCTGTACTATATTATGAAGGGCCCCAAGCGGCCTGATTTAGAGGAAGGAGGTGACAGCCATGAGTAATGGAGCAAAATCATCAGGGTGCGAACTGATTGAAGTAACCAGCTCTTTTGAACGTCTGGTGCACTGGCTCTTTGCCGGGAGCTGTATTCTGCTGTTCATCTCCGGATTCGGCCTGATGTATCACACCCTCGACTTTATCGCCAGGCTCTTCGGCGGATACCATGCCCTTAAATATGTTCATAATATTTCCGGGCTCGTTTTTGCCGTCAGCGGCTTTTTTGCAGCAGTCACCTGGTTTAAGGATGGTGCGCTGTTTACCGCCGACGATATTAAATGGATAGCCACCGGCGGCGGGTATCTCGGCAAAAAGGACGGTGTGCCCGAATCGGGCCGCTTCAACGCCGGACAGAAGATCTATTACCTTCTGAAGGCGGCAACCTGGATACTGATGTCGCTGACCGGTATCATCATGTGGTTTCCGTTCAGCTTCTCCCGCGACCTGGTTATCTTGTGCTACCCGTTGCATGTACTGGGCGTGGCGGCCCTTGCCGGAGCGGTCATCATGCATATCTGCCTGGGCACCTTCATTAACCCCGGGACCATTCAGTCCATGCTCAGCGGCAAGTGCACACGCGCCTGGGCCAAGCTGCAGCACGGTAAATGGCTCAAGGAGTATGACGAAAAGAACAGATAACTACACCCTGACACTACGCACAAAAAAAGGCTGCCGTATCGGCAGCCTTTTTTATTGACTTAATTGATGATCGTAATCCCGATGCAATCGGGGCAGATAGACGTTTTCCGGCAGCCTCCTAAAATCCTAATTCCGCCAGCAGCTTATCAACTTCACCCTGGTCCAGCGGGGAGGCTTCAGCTTCGCCGTCGACCTCTTCCTTAACCCGGCTCATCATTTTAGATACTTCTTCGCTGGCCTCCTCATCGGAATCCCAGTCGTCGGAGTCGGCGTGCTGCTGGTGCGACTTCAATTTCACACCGAACGACACCAAAATACTCAGCAGCTGAAACTGTACATTGGTGAGCATATCGGCGATTTTAACAATGCGCTGTCCTGACAGATCCTGGAACGACAGGGCTTCCAGGATCTGGCGGATACTTTCAACAATCTTGCGAATAACCTGATCGGACGATTCCAGTGTGGCAACCAACTTTTCGTGATCCTCTTTTTTAACCACCGAGAAACCGGTCTGTGCACCCCCGTCCTCTGCGGCAGTCCCACCGCCTTCGTCGCCGATCTGTCGCAGCCGGTCAGCCTCCGCTGTCAACAGAGCAATATTCTTGTCGATCAACTGAAACGCTTCCTGAAGCGGATCGTCGCCGGAAGGTTCAGCGGCAGGCTCATCCTGAACCGGCGCCGGTTCAGGCTCGACCGTAATCTCCTTCTCCTCCACCGTGCCCTCAACCGGCAGTATCTGGTCCAGGAAAATGGTGGAAGCAGTCTGGTTCATTTTCTTCAGTATCTGTTTGTTTTTATCACTGGTGGTATACTGAAAAAGCATTTTCAGCAGTGCCGGCAGCGGAAAATTATAAAACGTATCTTCAACCTCAACCTCAGGGGCCATATCCGACAGGGACTGCTGAATATCATCGGTGCTGAATTCTTCAGTCTGGGCTTCCCGCATGGCCTTGATATGTTTTTTCACCGCTTCATTGGTGCACAATTCATACAAGGTCTGGAACAGCACATCCAGGTCAAAGCTGTACACCTGCACCGTTTTGGTAACCGGCTCCGGGGCCTCCGTCGGTTCCGGGGCCGGAGTCGGTGCAGCCGAAGGCGCCGGCAGACTCACCAGAACCTCTTTCAGGTTGTGTTCATGCTGCAACAGCTCTTCCAGAACCTCTATGGAAGCCGCCCCTGCTGGTGCTGCCGTGGAACCCGCGGCTGGTGCGGACTCCTCGTTTTCAAACACCTTCAGATTCTTCAGGTCGGCCAGGTTTTGCTGGATAGTCTCGCAGTCATCCTGGATATTTTCAGAGATGTCCATGATCTCCATAGTAGCCTTTTCAGTCATCTTGACCACATCATCCAGAAGGCCTTTTGCGCTTTCCAGATCAAACCCCGCCCGCTGAATATCAACTTGTTTCATCTCATCGGCAGGGGGCATCTCCTGGATGGAAATGGACATCTCCCGGGCAAGCTTGCCGATTTCCTGAAGCATCTCTTCGGATATTTCTTTATAAAATTGATCGGCTTCGACTGCTGCCGCAGCAGGGGCCTCTTGGGCGGCGGCCGGGGCCTCCTCAGGCGCAGGTTCTGCTGCAACCGGCTCCTCCGCCGGTTCAGGTGGTGGCGGGGGTGGTGGTGCAGTGGCCGGTACCGGCACCTCTTTTTCAATGATTTTTTCAACCACCCTGGCCGGACCGCCTTCGGGATTAACGGCGATTTCGTAGATAGCTTCATCCGTATTAATCCGGAATACTCCGGAGGACAACTCCAGACGAACTACAGGCAGTGACGTTTTTGCACCCATATGCGCACCTATCTATGTACTTGTCCTATAAACCGCGCCCCGGTCAAATATTCGCCGGAGCTCTCATCGTCAACCCGCAACACTTCCGCCAGGGTCATCAGCAGAAGCTCAGATTCCGCATTTGACACCTGGACAAACTCGCCGTCGTCCTGGGACCACCCGGAAATGTATATTTTCAGAAACAATTGTGCTCCCAGGGAGAATTTTTCATCAGCGGCAAACAAAATGCCGCCTCCGCTTAAATTCTTGACGGCTCCCGTCTTCATGTCTTCGTGGTTCACCACCGATGAAAACGGGCCATACTCCAGGCGATATACTTTTTCAAGCCGTGCATGCTCTCTTCTATCGTCCATCAGCTTTATCCCCTATGAACAAATTAATTACTCCTATCGGCCGCTTTATGTGAAATCATTAGCATTTTCCCGGGTTTATGTCAATGGCATGCAAAAAAACGTACATTTTCCCCAATCAGACAAGGGATCTACCCCAAAATCCATGCTGAAGGATGTCCGGATACAAGGCGTGCGAAAGTCTTTGGAGTCCGGCATACGTGTTTGTACGCCGTAGCGACAAGGGATGGGGCACAATCCCGATATGATCGGGATGGATGGGCATTCTCCGGCAACCTCCCCAAAATCATTCGTCGCGCCTGCTTTTACCCCGGTGCATAACAAGGGGTTTCTTGGTGTTTTTCACAAAATCAATAAATTCAGCCGCTTCACTTGAGACAAATCCCGCATCATTAAGCTCTTTTATTGCTTTCTGCCGGGTAAAACCGGATAAATAGAGGATGCTGTAGGCCTTTTTCACTTCCTGGATAGCCTCCTTTGAAAGGCCGGCCCTTCTCAGCCCCACAAGATTAACCGCCTGGGTGGCATTGCGTTCCACAGCCATAACAAACGGCGGAATATCTCTGCTGATCCGGGCGCCACCGCTCACCATTGCCAGGCGGCCGATGGTGCAAAACTGATGCACCCCTACAGCGCCTGAAATAAAAGCACGGTCGCCGATGGTAACATACCCGCCCAGCAAGACATAATTGGCTAAAATTACGTTATTGCCGATAGACACATTATGGGCCAGGTGGGCGCCCCCCATTAAGAAGTTTTCATTTCCGATTGTGGTGCTGGTTTCAGGTTTGGTACCGCGATGGATGGTGCAGTATTCCCGTATGACATTCTTGTTGCCGATTTCCACATAACTTCGAATCGCTCGGTCAAAAGCAAAATCCTGGGGGTCATGTCCGATAACAGCCCCCATGTGGATCTCGTTTTCCTCCCCGATGATGGTATGTCCGTCAATGTAGGCATTGGCGTATACACGGGTCCCGCGCCCGATGGTTACGTTATCACCGATAAAAGCGTTGGGCCCGATTTCAACATCGGCACCTATCTCGGCTTTAGGACTGACAATTGCCGTCTGATGTATTAAACTCATTGGTTTCTTCCTTTTTCGAATAGTATATACGCAACAGGTTTCTATAGGGTTTCGAATAATGTTCAGATGCAAGGCGTGCGATATCGTGAGGAGTGAGGCGTACGTGGTTTGTACGTCGCAGCGACGAACGATTCGCACAACACCGCAGATGGACGTCATTCAACACCCTGGCCCGCTATCCCGACCAGCGCAGGAACGATAAAAACTTCCTCCCCATATCCATCAACCCGCCCCACTCGAACATCCTGAAAACACGCAACCAGGCGCCAACACTGCTGTAATACTCTCGATACGCCCGGGAACGAAAGGCATCGACGGCCTGCGGCTCTATCGAAGGAAGCCGCAGTATCGCCTCTGCCTGGCTGAAACGGCCGAAATCGGGTTCATCGATCCATCCCTGCTCCCCGGCCATGTCATACAGTCTGCTGCCGGGAAACGGTACGCAACAGTAAAACTGGGCGATATCCATCTCAAGCTTCTTTGCAAGCCGGAGGGTTTTGTTCATAGTCTGCTCGGTCTCTCCCGGGAGTCCGAAAATAAAGTGGCCGGCGGTCTTGATACCGGCCTCCCTGGCGGCCTGCACTGCCGGACCGATCTGCTCTACCCGTATACCTTTGTCGACCCCGTCAAGGATCGCCTGGTCGGCCGACTCGATCCCGAAACTGATCATCCAACACCCGGCTCTGCGCATCAGGTCCAGCAACTCCTTGTCCACAATATCGACCCGGCTGTTGCATGTCCAGGCAATGCGCAATCCGCGCTCCAGGATACCGCGGCACAGCGAAGCAACATACTCCCGATCCAGCACAAACGTCTCGGCCCAGAAAAAAAAGTCAAGCACCTTGAACGTTTCCATGTCATGTTCTATCTCCTGCAGCACGCGTTCAACCGACCGCTTGCGAAGCTTTTTACCGTAATAGGTTTGACAGGTGCAAAAAGAACAGTTGAACGGGCAGCCGCGCTGAGGAGCAACGATGAGGAAACGCCGTCCCTTTAACGGGAGGGTATAGTGATCGACAGCAAAAAGGTGCCAGGCTGGAAAAGGCAGTTCGTCCAAATTCTTGAGAAAGGGTCTGTCCGGAGCCCTGACAACTTCACCGCCGGCATCGCGGCAGGTTAGCCCCTCAACGTTTTCAGGCGACTTACCCTCTTTCAGGGCTCTCACCAGTTCCCGGACCGTTATTTCAGGTTCGTTGCGTATAACGTAATCAAGCGCCGGATGCCCCAGCAGGCTTTCCCTGTCCATCACGGTTACATGTGTGCCGAAAACCGCCGTAACGATTGAGGCATCAATCTCTTTGATATCGGCAGCCAACTGCAGGTCGCTTTCAAGAGATGGGGTGCCGGTGCTCCAGATAACACAATCCGGCGAAAATCGCCGTATCGTGTCATACAGTTTTTCCATAGACATCCCGCCGGCGGGACAGTCGCATATGCGGACGTCATATCCTTCCCGCTCAAGCACCGCCCCTGTTGTTGCCAGTGTTACAGGCGGCCACAGCGTAGCCCAGACACCTTGCTCCTGGGTACAGCGCCCTTCGCGAATAAATTTTTTATTGGTACGGGTGGGGGGGTTAAGAAGTAATATGCGCATTATCAAAAAAACAGGTATTTAAATAAGGTGTACACATACCGGAACCAGACTTTCCGAATGCTGATTTTCGAGTAGCCCATTTTTCTTTTATGCTCGTGGCTGGGCACCTCGGCCATGCGAAACCCTTTTTTCAAGGTGCGCATAATCATTTCCTGTTCGATCGTCGTAATGTTCTCCTGCAGCCCGAGTTGTTTGAAAACATCTTTCCGGATGGCCCGAAACCCGTTCTGACTTTCGCTCAGTTGCACCTTAAAGCGCCAGTTGATACAGGCGGTGATAAAGGAGCTTCCCATCAGCCGGAAACACTCATCAAAACCGCCGTGCAGCTCGCTGGAACCGCCGATCAATCGCGATCCGGAAACATGGTCGGCTTCGCCTTTCTTAATCGGCTCAACAATCTCGGGGATATCGGCCGGATCATGGGAACCGTCTGCATCGATAAAAACAATAATATCGCCGTCGACGTGGTCGGCCGACTGCCGCAGGGCCTGCCCTTTGCCCTTCCTGCCGTCGAGCTCGACCCGCACCCCCAGGGACACCGCCACATCCCGCGTCCGGTCGGTTGAATGCCCGTCGATCACAATCAGCTCGTCGGCGTACGGCTTGCATCCCTCGATAACTTCTTTAAGCGTTGCTTCTTCATTAAGTGTTGGAATTACAACAGAAACTTTCACTGCACCTCCTCTTCCACATGAGTTGGACTCTATGAGCTCATGGTATACGAGCTGTTTCAATAATGTCAAGGATATTAAAAAATGAGAGAAACGGCTGCGAAACAGGAAAAACGACAAGCCCCATTTCCATGATTATTCCGCACCCGCTGCCCCTCTCCGGGTATGTAACAACGTATCTTGCTCAACACCTGCAGGAGCCCTGCATCAATATACCGGCGAAATCCCCAGATCAATCAACAACTCACCGGTTGTGTATTTTCCTTTAAGCCTCTCAACCGATGCCTGCAGCCCGGGACCCGCAACGGCCGCAATATCGTCACAAAGATCGAGCAGCGTTTCCATAGATCGCTCAGGCACAGACAATTCGTATGTTTCAACAGCGGCAGTGAGATCCGGCAGTAACTCGTTAATAAGGGCGATAATCCGGGATCGCAGTTCAGGATACTGACCCATCAGCCGTGACAACTCTATGGAATGACGGTAATAGAGCTTAACAAGCCCTTTTCCCGCTTCGGAATCCTGCAGAACCGCATCCCGGAAGAGCCGCAGTTGCTCGGTTTCTGAACCCTTTCTGCCGAACAGCAATGAAGCGGGACAGGGGCCGGCCGGCGTGCTCGTTGTTGTGGTAGTAACCAGCACCGACGTCGTGGTGGTAACCAGCACCGACGTCGTGGTGGTGACCAGCACCGACGTCGAGGTGGTAGTTGTTTCTGCAACGGTAGTCGTGGTAGTGGATCCGGCCGTAGTCGTTGTGGTTCCCGCTGCACCGTCATCATCGAACCCGTATACCTCTATTGCCGATCCGGCATCCGAAGGTGCACTCCATGCGCCGCCGACCTCCCGGTACACCACACCACCGTTGCTGATATTGATTTTACTCGATGTAGGCCCCTGGGCCGTTAAAGAAAAAGCGCCTCCATAGCCGTATGGTCCGCTCGAGAGATTTAAAAAGTTGGCGATCGCCCAGTTTTTGAGCAAATCTTCCCAGGAACTCACCCCGGACAGCCTGCTCTGGGCAATGCCCGCAACCGCCCGGTAATCGTTCAAACCGTTGGTGAGCATATAGTTCAAAATATCCTTAAAAATACCCTGGCCGCTCGATGCCTGTGCAGCCAGATACTGACCGAACAGATACGAAAGAGCATAGTTGGCCAGCACATCCCCGTAATTGTCCCAAAAGGTAAGCCCGTGTCCGTTTTTAATACTGCTGTTCAAGTCCTGGCTGTAATAGGCGATACGGGAAGCAAGAAAGCCGTCGCCCTGCATGTCGGAATGGGTGTATGACGGGTTATTATCGAGCTTTTCCTTAAAATACATGGTTTCAGACGCCATGGCCATCATCTCATCGATCCAGGTATCGGTATAGTCGCCGTTATTGTCCCATACCTTGATACCGAAATGCATCAGGTGCTGGTATTCATGCACCAGGGTTGTCAGGTTGTATTCATAGAAATCATCGCCCACACTGTCCCAGCCCGACGGTTCATCACCCCGGATATATACAATATCCATCTCATTGCTGCGGATACCCTGGGGACTGGTTTGGGAATCAAGATAATAGTCCTTGCTCCAGAAATAGCCGCCGGTATAGCCGCTGATGGAGCCGCCGTCGTTCATGGCATACAGCAGTATGGCCACCTTGCCGTCGGAGTCACGGTCTACAAAACTGCCGATATTGTCACCCACTACATCATACATCACGTCGAATTCATTGACATACAGGCTGATGGAACTGGAGGGGACTGTCAGGGTGTCGTCAATCCACAGCACGCAGCGGTTCCCGGTTGCCTGCACCGTGGCGGCAACCTGCCGCCAGGAAGGGTCAAGGGTATCCTGCACCCAGAAACTTTTCTGATCGCCGATACTTGCCGCGGCCTGGATAGCCTGCATGGTAAAAAGTCCCTGCCCGGCTTCCACTTCCTCCCGGGCTTCCCTTGCCAGGGACGGGTCCAGACGCGGAAGCATCCTGTCTTTGCGCAGGGGAATGATCCTCCCGTCGCTGCGGTACAGTGGTCCTGTCGCCAGCAGCGGACTTGCTCCCGGCAGGGTCCCCGACGACTGGGTCGAAGAGGCGTCTTCACCGTTGGTGTTGATCACCGCAATATAATCATTCGATCCCGCGCCCAGCACAGGTCCGGCACACAGGCTAACAAGTGCCGTTATGAAACATACTGTTGCTATCTTTTTTCGTATCTGCATACTACCCTTTCCGGTCAATATATTTATAATACGATGTCCTGAATAGCTATATTCCGCACCTCTTCCAGGGCGTCCTGGAGACCGGGACTCGCCAGACCCGATATGCTTTCACACAGGGCGTCAATGTCGGCCTGCAGCCCGGGGAGCACAACCGGTGCATTGCCTTCCAGAATGTTCTGCAAAGCCGGCAGCAGCCGCAACAGCACGGATGCCGTTTCTGCCTTCAGAGAGGCGTCCGCTGCCATAAGGCCCTTCAGTTCGTCGGAATGGTGGTAGTACAGGGCGGCAAGATACGAGCCGTCGGGAGTGCCTTTCAGCACATCGTCCCGGAAACGGCGCAGCAGATTCGCTTCGAAGGAATCACCTCCCAGCACCTGGGATGCTGCACAGGAAGATGAGCCACCGGCAAGCTGATTGCCGTTTGCATCATAAAACTTCACATCGCGCCCGGCATTGCGAGGAGCGGTTGCTTCGCCCGTTACCAGCCGGTAGACAACACCGCCGCTGTTCATCGTGGTTATCGCCGTTGTGGGCCCCTTCGGCGTTACCGACAGCGCGCCCTGATACCCGAACAGTCCCGTGGGGGAGTTGGCCATATTCGCAATGGCCCAGCTTTTCAGCAGGTCTTCCCAGGTCTGGACCCCCGAAATACTCTGGGCTGCGGCCCCGGCAACAGCCCGGTAGTCGTTTACACTGTTTGCCTGCATATAGTCCAGTATCTCTTTAAAAATGCCCTGCCCTTTGGACGACTGGATGGATAAGTACTGCCCGAAAAGATACGAGAGGGCATAATTTGCCAGCACATCCCCGTTGCTGTTCCAGTAGGTCAGGCCGTGTCCGTTGCGGATGGAACCGTTCATGTCCGCATCATAATACTGAATCCTTTGGGTAAGATAACCGCTGCCCTGCATGCCGTCGAAGGTATATGTTGGATCATCGGCGAGCTTTTTCTTGAAGTACATGGTTTCTGTGGCCATGGCCATCATCTCATCGATCCAGGTGTCTGAAGCGCCATTGGCGTCCTGGGGTACCCAGACCTTGATGCCGAAATGGACCAGGTGCTGATATTCGTGGGCAAGCGTTGTCAGGTTACTGGCGTAGAAGTCGCCGCCTACCTGTTCCCAGCCCGCGGGCTCGTCGCCGCGGATATAAATTATATCCATTTCATTGCTGCGGATTCCCTGGGCCGAGGTTTCGGCGTCTGTGAAATAGTCTTTCATCCAGAAATACCCGCCGGTATACCCTGAAACGCTGCCGCCGTCATTGATGGCATACAGCAGGATCGAAACCTGGTTATTGCCGTCGCGGTCCGTAAAGGTGCCGATATTATCGCCCACCACGGTGTACATCACTTCGAATTCCTGGATATAGGTATCGAGGGTTGCATCGGGAATCGAAAGGCTGTCCTCAACAAACAGGATACCGTGGGTGCTCTCTTTTTTAACCGTGGCCGCAACCTGCCGCCAGGCAGTGTCCTTTTCATCCTTTACCCAGAAGCTGCGCTGGTCGCCCACCCCGTAAGCCGATATCGCTGCGGCGGCAATGGACTGCTGCCCGGCATCGTCAAAAGCTCTTTCAATCAGATCCGGGTCAAGGGGTGCGAACACCCGGTCGTACATCTGGGGCACAACGCGCCCCTCCCGATCATACAGCATGCCACTGGAAACAGAGGGGCTCGTACCCGGCAGGGTACCGGAAGACTGGACCGTAGCTACGTCCTGTCCATTGGTATTGACACCTACAATGAAACCGCTGGAGGTTCCCCCGCCGCCGGTCGTAGTGGTCGTGGATGATCCGCCGGGCACGGTGGTGGTGGATGTTCCCGCGATGGTCGTGGTTGTTGTGGTGCCCCCGGCAATGGAGGTTGTCGTTGTGGTTGCACTGCCGATACATTCGTCGTCGCTGGTTCCGCAGGCTTGCCCCTGTGCGCAATACCAGTAATAGGTGCCGGTATAGTCCACACAACAAACCGGCGTGGCCGCAGGAGCGCAGCAAAGGCCTCCATACTGATCATAGGCACAGGCAGTACCATCGGCGCAGCACCACCAGTAAGAACTGTCGACACATTCTACCGGATAATCGGGATATAAATCCGGAGTACAATATTGATTTTCAGCATACGCAGTTGATGCTACAACCAGAACCAAACAGCAAAACAGCCCTGCCCAAACACCTCGAAAAAGAGCTTTCATACCGGTTCCCCCTGTTTTTGCTCAATAATATATTTTGATTTTAAATACGTTTTTTTGTAATGTCAATGTACGCGAAATAACTAATTATTACTACCAATAGACTCGTTAATTTACAAATACTTTTATCTTTTTTTTGTTAATTTTACTGCATTTTTTACCATGAATTCAGCCCCCATCATCACCCTTACCACCGATTTCGGCACAGCCGACACCTATGTCGCCGCCATGAAGGGGGTCATTCTGTCACACTGCCCAAACTGCATTATTATAGACATAACCCACGAAATTAACCCCCAGGATGTCACAGGTGCAACACTCGCCCTTTCAGGAGTATATACTTATTATCCGTCAGGTACCATACATGTGGCTGTAGTCGACCCCGGGGTGGGCAGCACCCGCAGACCGCTCCTTGTTACCACCGAAAAATACGCCTTCATAGGGCCCGACAACAGCATCTTCAGCTTTGCCCTGGCGGGACGGGACCTGCAGGGGGTCTTTATGCTGGAAAACCGGGACTATATGCTCCATGACCAATCGGCAACGTTTCACGGCAGGGACATCTTTGCCCCGGCCGCCGCCCATCTGGCCGGCGGTGCCCGCCCCGAAACATTCGGCAGGCCGGTCCAGGATTATAGAGTCAACGAAATACCCCGACCGGTTATGACAGGCGATACGCACATCCGGGGAGAAGTCATCCACATCGATCGCTTCGGCAACCTCATCACCAACATTAACCGGCAGTTCCTGGAAAAGCTGTCTCCGGGCGGGCCTCTTGTGCTTACCTGCGGCAACGCCTCCATATCGCTGTTTGTGCACACGTATGCCGAAGCACCCGAGGGCACCCCCTGCCTGCTTTTCGGCAGCAACGGGCAGCTTGAAATAGCCGTCAAAAACAGTAATGCTCAAAAGATACTCAAGGCCTCCCGTGGTGATACCCTGCACATAAAAAAGGCGGAATAACTATTCCTTCTTTTTTACGTGTACAGGGTCGGGTCGAGAATCGAAACCCAGCGTCAGCACATATGCATTCTGTTCTACTGTTTTACTTTTTTAAGGCGTCTCCTTCATGTACCCGGTGCAAATACTTCACCCACCGGTTTAACGTCTTAAGTACTTTTTTGTTTCCGTAATGGTTTCTACCGCCATAGTTTGAAAGCGCTTATTATTTAATATTTCTCAAAGTCGCCGTCTTCATCCGGCGGGGTTCTACTCTCGGCCATGTTTAGGCTTACACCTTTTTGAGAGCCGCCCTGGCTTAACTGTTTTGTTTGCTGACGTGCTATTCCTGGACCGGTTAATCTGCTCCTGACTCGTATCCGACTTTCACCTCTGGGGGCACCATATCCACTGTTTAATTTTTTTGTACCGATAAGAGATGTCACCGACTCATTAAGCTGCTCTGCCTGGGAAGAAAGTTCTTCGGCGGTTGAAGCCGATTCTTGGGCAGCCGAAGCATTTTCCTGAACAACCTGATCAAGCTGCTGCATGGCCTTATTGATCTGTTCAACCCCCGAGCTCTGCTCGCTGCAGGCTGCACTGATCTCCGCCACCAACTCAGCAGTCTTGCCGATGTCCGGCACAAGTTTTTCCAGAAGGGTACCGGCATGCTCGGCAACAGCAACTGAATTTCCCGAAAGCTCCGATATTTTTGCTGCTGCAGTCTGGCTGCGCTCGGCAAGTTTTCGGACTTCAGCCGCGACAACGGCAAAACCCTTTCCGGCATCTCCGGCCCGGGCCGCTTCAATGGCGGCATTCAAGGCCAGAAGATTTGTCTGCCGGGAGATCTCTTCCACAATGGAAATCTTTTCGGCAATCTGTTTCATGGCCTGCACGGCATCACTGACAGCCTTGCCGCTTTCCCCGGCGTCCTCTGAAGCCTGGGCGGATATCTTTTCTGTCTGGTGGGCATTATCGGCATTCTGCCGAATGTTGGCCGACATCTGCTCTATAGAAGAAGATGCCTCCTCAACCGAAGATGCCTGCTCTGTTGCTCCCTGGGAAAGTTGTTCGGAACTGGAACTCATCTGCTGACTGGCTGATGCCACATTCTCGGCGACCATGCCGATATCACGGAGCACACTGGTAATGCTCCGCGTAATCAGCAGGGCAAGGACCAAACCCAGCAGAAAAGCGCATATGCTGATAATCAGTATGACCTGCTGTGCCTGTATTTCGTGTTCTTCGGCCGCTCGGGCGGCTTCTTCCGTAAACTTCTCGACCTCCACCAGAAAACTTTCCACTTCATGGTCCAGGGCTTCCTCCATTTGCTCCACTTTTTCACCCAGCGCTTCTGCCCCGCGCAGATTGCCGGTCACCAGCATACCAAATACCTTGTCGGCCTGTTCCATGTACTCGTCATGGTGCTTGTCGATTGTTTTTAGTGTATCAAGGGCGTATTTACCCTCCCGGCGCATCTCTTCGGAATAAGCCTTTTCGATCATTTCTTCAGCGATCGTTTCTCCGTGCAGAATTTCCTTGTCTACCATCTCGTTATGTCCGTTAAACTCCTCCAAGGCACGGCGTATACCGCTTGCATTTTTCATTCCGCCGAACTTCAACCCCCGTTCAAACCAGATGGCCTGCTCAAGCTGGTTGATAGCCACTGCGGTAACAGCCTCGGCAAGGGGGATGTTCTGCTCTGCGATCCCCATAATTTCAAGTCCGATACTACGCATGCTGGTGTAACTGTAAAAAGCAGTGCCTGCCAGCAGGGCCAACAAGACTGCTGAAAGACTGAAAATCCGGGTACCCACCTTCATTCTGTTAATGAGTATCATATTGCTTCCTCCTTTATTAATATACGCTCCAATGCCTGCAATGAGTAGTAATCCGACAACAAGAGCAGTCCACCATCTACCGGGTATACCGCTCGTTGCGGCTGCACCGACTGGTGAGCACGTTGCCGGCAACCTCAATTGCAAAGATGTCGGAAATGCCGGCATCGAATATTTTGCCGGGCATTACCCGGGAATCAGAACAGCAAACAACCGTCGCCACAGGATCCCGGCCGGCAAGCCACTTGTTACGTTCCGCGGGTGCTATGTGGCCTTGCTGAGAACCCTGAAGGTAACGACTTGTTGCCGGATTTCAGAAATGACAGGGCTTCATCTGGACTCATGCGCTTCCACGACCGGTTGAAGCCCCCCGACGCATAGACCACGGTGTTTATAAAAATAAATGTCATACATAATAAAATGTGTTCGTTTCATACCCTTCTCCTCTCCCCGGTGTTTGGTTGGCAACAGTTACTTACACTCTTTCGACCATGTATTGCTTTTATTGTGCCAATTTCAAATAAAGATAAGCTCTAGTAAAATGTAATGCAAAATCAAATAAATATAAAAATATTGGAGACCTGGGAGGTCAATCGGCAAGGCAAGATTTGTCCCGCTTTGCAAGACATGTCTTGTGGGATAGTACAAGATAAACCATAAAGGAAGATTGTTAACGTGCTGAACTGATCAATAGAGTGTGGGAGTTTTTAAATGGGAAAGGGTACAGAAGCGATAACTATATCAAAATATGTGTTTTTTCAAACACTTAGTTATCACGAGCACTGTAAAAAAACACTGTTTTCCACATTACTTCATTTAAAATAATATCGTTTTTTGACAAAACAAGTACAAACTTCTTTGACACGATTGTAAGATCAAGTCTGGATGTACACTTAAAAAGGGTAGAATAAATATTCCGCCGTTATAATCAGCTTTTTATTACAAACAGACATGCTTGGGTTTCATTGTTATTCAACCCAGCCTACCGACTGGTGAGGTTCAGGGCGTCTCCTTCTTGGCTCCGGTAATGATACAGCTCAAAAGCAAAAGGGTCTAAATGGGGTCTCCCCTTTTTATCCACATAACCCCATCCGTTCTCTGACGGCGGATCTCCGAGGTGCTTGACTGCTGTTGGATGCCAGTCGCAAAACCAGTAGATATCTGAATCGATAAGGTAGCTGTGAATATCGTTTTTATACATAAGTGCCTTGGCGTTTACTTTGCCGTCGAGATTCACAACATTTTCTCTGAAGTATCCTAATGTTCCGGACTGAAATGCAGCGACCTTTTCTCCCCGGGGGACATATCTATTTATGAGTGCGAGTTGCTCAGTATAAAAAATACTTTTTCCCCACCCCGAGGATACATTCACATTCCAGCAGGCAAAAACAAGGTTCATAAAGCTGAGAAACAACATGCTTGCAAGACCAATCGACAAAATACAAGCGCGAAGCTTCAGTCTGCCATGCCTGTTGAAGAAAGAGGTCGGGTCCTGTGGCCGTATAACGGTATATACAATAGCAATAATACTCGCGCCCTGCAGGGTAAATGAAAGTATCTTATTCAAAAGCGTAAAAAACGTGCTGTTCTCGTTGGGTGAAATCAATAGTCCCTTAACAAAAAAAAGCATGGCGCAAAAAAGTATGATTCCGAGTTGGACATCTCTTCTGCCAAGCGTTTCACGTGTCATATATTGTATGGTAATAAAAGAAAGGCACAAAACAGCCGGAAGAAGGGCGGGAGAAAAATACCGGCCGTAAAAGTACCAGGCAAAAGAAGAAAGTGTGTACCAGGCAACCAATGTCAAAGTTGATACAAGGATTGCACAGCTGAAAAGCTTTGTCCGTTTTAAAGTATTGTACTGCTCGGTGTGTGATCGATGGGCAAACGTCTTTTTTAAATAATGGACAAGCAATAAAATAATAGTGCCGACGATGATGAGGCGGTTTACTGTTTCTGCAAAAGAGAGATTTGTAATAATTTCCATAATGCCTTGGCTGCCGAAAGGGATGCAGATTTTCAATAATTGCACAATTGCAAATGCAATACGCTCCCAGGAAACGGTAAATTCTTGCTGGGCCGATCCTGACGTGGGCATGAGTGAACCGAAATAGATACAATTGTAGAGCCACCAGGGCAGCGATACCAGGAAGGCTGTTCCGGCGACTGTCAGCATAAGGCGTATTCTATTCCATAGAAAACGGTGATATATAATATCCAAAAGAACCACATAAAGGACGAGAAAAACACAATCGATTCGGGCCAGCACCGCCAAACCGAGAATACCACCAAAAACAAGCGCTTGGGGCACGGTGTTGAGTAAATGTGTCTGGTAATAACGCCACGCACAACAGTAGAGAAAAAGCATGCATCCGGTTTCAAGACCATTGAAGTGGTTTATAAAAGCGTACGAAGAACATAAAAATATCAGAAGTGAAAAAAGCGCCATGGGCTTACGGCATTTGTCACCCGGCGGAAAGATGTCACGACCTACAAGACAGAGGACATAGCCCGTAGCAAGATAAAACAACCAGTGGGCAAAAAGGACATAGCGAAGAGAACTATAGTGGTCGCCATCTGTCAACCAATAGACAGGGGCAAGGAGAATAACCCACAGGGGCTGGATTCCATTTGTTTTATGTACTCCATCTATGGTAAGCCCCTTTCCAAGGGCAATATTGCGGGATACTGTTAAATCATAATAACCGTCCTCGGTTATCGGGGCGTGAACTATCGCAGATTCATAGCGGAGCATCAAGGTTGAAGAAAAAAGCATGACCAGCGCAGCTACAAGCAAAAGGTATTTTATATTGAATTGCCCTGATGTTACATTTTCATCTTTCATATATCTCCTGGTTCATCCGCTCACAAAAATGAAGGCTGTTGTTGAAAGGAAATCTGGAGTCTGCCCCTATACGTCATCTGTACTTGTATACCAGCCTGGAAATAGAGCTTCCCGGCAACGATCCATCACTCTCTTATATAGTATATAACAATAAAATGCTCAGCACAATAAAAGTTTCAGCAGGAAAGGGGGCACACTGTATTTGAACTGGGCCGCAGGCATGTAACCAGGCATATGAACGTGTCGTAATTGGGAAAGGAGCTGGGAAAGAGTAATGGTGCAGCGATGGTTCTCAACGGTATGCGTCCAGGAACAGAACTCCATAAAAACAAGAACTTGAAAAAAAGAGTACAAAGACACAAAAGCGAATAAAGAATGAATGGTTTAGGTCTGGACCTCTTTTTGTTATGCAGCAATAAGCCATGAGCCGACCCGGCGGCATGAAAAGCGGATGACCCAAAATGTGTTTGAAATCTTCACAAAAAAGAACTAACGACATGTTGGGAGGCTCGCTTTTTATGCCGCTAAGTTGTTATTTTCCCAATTAAAAAAGGCGGAATACTCTATTCCGCCTTTTTTAATTACTCTAAATAAAACAAAGAGCTGTTAATCGAAAATCTTCACCGGATATTTCTTCTTCAACCCCTCAACATAGGTGTCATAGGCTTCTTTCTGTTTTTCCTGCTTCATTTTCCGCTCAATACGTGCCCGGACCTCATCAAGACTCTGCTGCTTCTCGGCCTTCTTGTCGGCGATTTTAATAATATAATAGCCGTCCTTGCCCTCAAAAACATCACTCAGGTCACCCACTTTCATGGCAAAAACTTTCTGCTCAAACTGCTCGCCATAGGTCTTTATGCGCTTGCCCTTGGAGAAAAAGCCCGTACTGCCGCCGCGGCGTTTGGTCCGCTTGTCGTCGGAAAGCTCCTTGGCCAGTTTTTCGAAGTCCTCTCCTTTTTTAAGTTTCTTGAGGGTTTTTTCCGCTTTTTCTTTGGCAACCTTTTTGTCGGCAGATGATGCTTCCTGCTTGGCCTGGAAAAAGATCAGATTGGCCTTTACCTTTTCCGGCTTGAGATACGCTTTCTTGTTCTCATTATAATATTTTTTTATGGCGGCATCATCCACGGTGACTTTGTCGGAAATTTCCGACTTGGTCAGTTCCTGGATAATAATATTACTGGTAATCTCTTCGATCTTTTTGGCAACGTCATCCTTTTTATGGATCCCTTTGCTCCTGGCCTCCTGGGAAAGCAGGCTGAACTTGATGGTTTGGTCCAGAAGCTTCTGCTTGCCTTCCGGCGTCTCATAGCGGGCCCGGAACTGGGGTGGAAGCATGGCTACTTTGGCTTCCAGGTCGGCCTGGGTTATGGTCTTTGTACCGACTTTGGCGAGAACTTTATCTCCGGCCCCGTATACCCCTGGAACGCTTACGGAGCAGCAGAAAAAAAGACCCATCATGACTATCCCGACTTTTTTAACACCTTTCATACAACGTCTCCTTTCTGTTAATAAAACATTATCCACCAAAGCAACTTATATCAGACTATACTTTATAAGCACTTTTTTGAGCCTCTCGTTACACTCTTCGGGCATAGAGGTCAGCGGCAGGCGCATTTCCGGAGCAATTTTACCCATCATGGCAAGGGCGGCCTTGACCGGAATCGGGTTTGTCTGGATAAACATCGAGTTGTGCAACTCCAGTAACTCGTGATGCAGCCTGCGGGCTTCATCATGATTGCCGTCCTGAAAAGCATGCACCATGGCAGACACTTTAGACGGAGCAATGTTTGCCGTAACCGAGATAGCCCCCTTGCCTCCCACGGCGAGCAGCGGCAGGGTATTGACATCATCACCGGAAATGACATCAAAATCGTCACCGCACAGGTTAACGATTTCACTCACCTGTGAAAGCAGCCCTGAGGCCTCTTTTATCCCGACGACATTTTCAATTTCGGCCAGCCGTGCTATGGTCGCCGGCTCCATATTGACGCTGGTCCGGCTGGGCACATTATACAGCACCAGGGGAATATCCACCGCCTCGGCGATTGCCTTAAAATGCACATACAGCCCTTCCTGGGTCGGCTTGTTGTAGTAAGGAGTGATCAGCAGGCATCCGTCGGCCCCGGCTTTTTTTGCATGCTGAGTCAACTCGATGGCTTCCTCGGTATTGTTGGACCCGGTTCCCGCCATCACCGGCACCTTACCGCCGGCAGCCTTAACAACGATATCAACCACCCTGTGATGCTCGTCGAAGCTGAGCGTAGCCGATTCACCGGTAGTTCCGCACGGACAAATAACATCGGTCCCGTTTGCAATATGGAACTCAACAAGGTTCCTGAGACCGTCCTCATCAACCTGTCCGTTTTTAAACGGTGTTACCAACGCAACCATTGAACCCTGAAACATGATACTTCTCCTCTCTTGTTGGTTTTCACATGGGGACTAAACAATCGAAGTTGTAATCCCGCTATTCTTCAAAATTCTGTACTGTTCAGCCTGCAGCGTAGGCCTCTTCGCCCATGCAGCCCTCATAAACAAGCCTGGTGCCGCCCGTGAGAAAAACGTCGGTAAAAGGCGGGGCGGTATCCGGGGTATCTACGGTCAGCACCTCTCCGCTACGGGTTGTAATCTGTACCGGCGAGGAAACCATTCCACCCGCAATAGCCGTAAGGGCGGCCGCTACCGCGCCGGTGCCGCAGGCAAAGGTTTCACCCTCAACCCCGCGTTCATACGTCCTGATATGTATCATAGTATCATTGGCATGGAAAACAAAATTTACATTGGTTCCTGCCGGCTGAAAGTACCGGTGATACCTGATCTTTTCACCAAGGGTCTGTACCGGCACTCCCTCAAGGTCGTCAACGACAAAAACCGCGTGAGGCACGCCGGTATTGATGGTGTGGCAACGCATGTGCTGTCCGTCGACATCAAGCGTAACATCCATGCAAAAATCCTGGGGCCGGGAGAGCTGAATCCGCACCTCCGAGTCGTCGACTTCGGCCCGGATAGTCCCGGCAATGGTTTCAAAAGACATCTGAGCGGGCGCAATCCCCTTGAGAAATGCAAATCGGGCGGTACATCGGGCGCCGTTTCCGCACATTTCGGCTTCGCTGCCGTCGGCGTTAAAAAACCTCCATGAAAAATCGGCCGTTTCGGCATTCTCTATGACAATAAGACCATCGGCCCCCACAGACACTTTCCGCTCGCAAACCGCCTTAATGAAATCGGGAGTTTTGGCCCGGTCAAACGCTCCGGTCCTGTTGTCGATAATGATAAAATCATTACCGCTTCCACTCATTTTCACAAATGGTATTCCGTCCATGACATACACACCTTTATTCATGACATTCGGCTATTGCAGGTGCTCCGGTATCTGCTCGAGCCGTACCAGATCTTCCAACGTCTCCCGTGCCCGTATCACATGGTAACGATCACCGTCCACAAGCACTTCGGCCACCCGGGGACGCGAATTATAATTAGACGACATGGTAAAACCATAGGCCCCGGCGCTCATAACGGCAATCAACTCGCCCTCGGCAAAATCGGGTACGGATCGTCCGCGCGCAATAAAATCGCCGGTTTCACAAATGGGTCCCACAATGTCGGCCGTGACCGTAGCACGGTCCCGGTTTTTAACCGGGCTGATACCGTGATAGGCATCATACAGGCTCGGCCGTACAAGGTCGTTCATACCTGCATCAACAATAATAAATTTTTTTGCCCCCGACTGCTTGGTAAACAGCACCCGCGTCACCAGTATTCCGGCGTTTCCGGCGATAACACGGCCGGGCTCCATAATAAGTGTATACGGCTCATTGCCCAGTTCGCTGATAATTGCTTCTGCATATTCCTGGGGATGCGGCGGAGACTCATTATCATAGGTAATCCCCAGCCCCCCGCCGATATCCACATACCGGATTGATATTCCCTCCTGCTGCAACTGGGCAACAAACTTCTTGACCCGCTTCAGGGCGTCCACAAAAGGGCTCACCTCGGTAATCTGCGACCCGATGTGACAGTCCACACCCACAACCTCAATATGTTCTTTTTGGACGGCCTGTTTATACTCTTCCAGGGCGTCTTCGATCTTGATTCCGAACTTGTTTTTCTTCAGCCCCGTTGAAATATACGGATGCGTCTTGGGGTCTACATCCGGGTTGACCCGCAGCGCGATTCTGGCCTTACATCCTTTTTCCCGGGCAACTTCGTCTATAAGGGCAAGTTCCTGGGACGACTCAACGTTGAACATAAGAATGTCGGTTTCCAGTGCAGAGGCAATTTCGTCACGGGTTTTCCCCACACCGGAATAGACGATTTTATCGGCAGGAATACCGGCCTTGACCGCTCGATATATCTCACCCCCCGACACCACGTCGACCCCCGCCCCCAGTCGGGCAAACAGCCTTAGAACAGCCACATTGGAGTTGGATTTCACCGAATAGCAGGTTAAATGCTGCGTACCGGCAAAAGCCCCGTCAAAAGCGGTAAAATGGTTCTCAAGGGTCTTGCGACTGTACAGGTAAAACGGCGTGCCCACGTCACACGCTATGGCATCGATCATCGTGTCTTCACAATACAACTCGTTTTCCCGGTACTTAAAATCATGCATCGATCTATTCCCTCATATATAAAAATTTCTAAATCTCGAAATAAAAAAACCTGCCAGAACTCACGGTTTTAATCTAACATATGTAATATATTTAGATAGTAATATTCAAACAACATATAAACTGTTGCATGTCGCTTCCCTTTGCAACGCAGCCGAGTGCAGCGATTTCAGCCGGAGACAAGGGGCGACATGTCTGAGTCCCGGCCTGCCGGGACGAGTTTGTTGCCCCGCCGGCTGAAATCGTGCCGCGAGGGCAATCCCGACTGCAGTCGGGGTCAAGTTGCAGGGCGCCTTTCTTTTGCCCACTTTTCTTTGGCGCGCAAAGAAAAGGAGGTGGCGCTTGCGTCATATTATTCTTTTTTCTCAACCAATCGGTTTGAAAAAACTCAAATTTATTGAATCAGTCGTCTATTTTCCAACAGCCTGATAACAATATGGTTACTTGAGAATGTACTTCACCTCAACCGGCTCGGACAATTCACTTTCATTTGCTTCAGCTGAAGCATCAACAGAGGTAACGGCATATATATACAGGCCGCGTATTTCTACGGACGTGTCCACCCATGAACTATCCGTAATGAGCGATGTATTTATCTGCTCAAACGCCTCGTCACCGGGCTCACGCCGGTAGATGTTGAAACCGGCAAAATCCCGCTCGGTCTTGGGCCGCCATTTCAGCAGCATGCCCTCTTTGGTTGGAATGGCTGTAAGCATCTGGGGCACGCTGGGCGGAACAATGTCATGATAGGCAATGACCTGTTCCGCGGACGGTTCACTTTCAATCAGGGTCTGCTCAACCTGACGCACCGCTCTGATGGAGTAATAATACGTTACATCATATTTCTCAGGCACGTCCTCGTAAAAGGTGTCGGTCACAAGTTCCTGGTTCAAAGGAAACTGTTCCGTCATGCCCGGCCTGCTGCTGCGGTACACATTGTATCCGATAATATCCTCAGCCGGAGATCCATCAGCCAGATGCACCGGAGAGTCCCAGGTAATATCAAGCAGTCTGTAGCGCCGCTCTATTGCAACACCTTCAGGGGCCGCCGACGGCACGGCATACACAACCGGAACGATCTTTGAATTCGGCCCGCGAACACCCCGTTCGTTGTAGCACTGTATGGCATAGGCATAGATATAGCCTTCTTTTACCCTGCGGTCATAATAGCGAAACCAGTCACGTTCCGGCTTTTGACCACGCGTCCCTGCATAGTCGAGATCGTGGATCTGCTGAAAATTGCGCGGGCAGGCCGGGCAGGCTTTTTCGCGCGGGACACCCTCCCGCAGGATATAAAAGCCCGACAGATCGAGCAGGTCTGTATCGTCCGTATTCTGCCGGGGTGCTTTCCACAACAGTATGACGGTATCAGGCCGCACAACAGCGCGGAACCGCTTCACCGGTTCAGGTGCGACCTGGATGGACAGAAACGGGTCGGCTTTCTTACCGCAGGACAAAAACAGACAGGCCGCACACGCAAGGAGCACGAACTGCAGTAGTACGATATAACGTTTCATAATATCGGCACAAAGAGAATTATCGGCTCGACAACGGCGAAGTCAATTCCACCGTGCTCATTCCATACTCGTTTTCTTACGCGATTCTTCACGCGCAATGAACACCCTGCCCTTCTTCAGCACCGCATGGGCCCTGCGCAACGCTTTTCTCACAGCCTGACCGCCGGTTCCGCCGGTACAGGTACGGCTGTTCACCGAAGCGGCAACTGTAAGGCATTTCAGCACGTCCTTCTTGATGACCGGGCTGTACTGTTGCAGTTCTTCCAGGGTCAAATCTTCCAGTTTTTTATCCTGCTTTACACAGTAGGACACGACCCGCCCTACTATTTCATGGGCATCTCTGAACGGCACACCCCGTGCGGCCAGGTAATCCGCCAGGTCGGTAGCAGTCAAAAAACCTTCTTGCACGGCTGCGGACATACTGTCGGCGCGCACCTGCACTTCCGGCAGCATGGCCGCCAGCACGCGCAGACAACTGCGGGTGGTCTCAACAGAGTCAAACAGGGCGATTTTGTCTTCCTGCAGGTCCCGGTTATACGCCAAAGGCAGAGACTTCATCAGCGTCAGGAGCGACATAAGGTTGCCGTACACCCGCCCGGTCTTGCCGCGGATCAACTCCGGCACATCGGGGTTCTTTTTTTGCGGCATAATGCTGCTGCCGGTGCAGAAGGCATCACCGATCTCGATAAAATTGAATTCGGATGAAGACCAGACAATCAGCTCCTCGCACAAGCGGCTCAAATGCATCATAATGAGAGCCGCGCTACTGCAGAATTCAAGCAATGTATCCCGGTCCCCCACCGTATCCATACTGTTGGCGGTCACTTCGGGAAAGCCCAACAGCCCGGCCACGTACTCCCGATCGATGGGGTACGGAGTGCCTGCAAGAGCGCTTGCTCCCAGCGGCATCCGGTTTACCCGGCTGTAACACGATTCCATCCGTTCCCGGTCACGCTTCAGCATTTCAAAATAGGCCATCATGTGATGGGCAAACAGCACCGGCTGTGCATGCTGCAAATGGGTAAAACCGGGCAGAATAACATCCTTATATTTCTCGGCCAGTGCCAGCAGCCCGCTCTGCACCGCGTCGATGCAGGCAAGCGTATCCAGTACGGCATCGCGCAGATAGAGTGTTACATCCAGGGCGACCTGATCGTTTCGGCTCCGGGCCGTATGCAGCTTGCCGCCCACCGGCCCGATTTTCTCTATCAGGCGCGCTTCAATCCGCATATGAATATCTTCAAATTCCATACCGAGTTCCAGCGTACCCGCTTCGATTTCCCTTTTAATCTGCTGCAGCCCTTTAATGATTTTTCGGGACTCTGCTGCCGGGATGATCTTCTGCCGGGCAAGCATGCGGCAGTGGGCAATGCTTCCCTGGATATCGTACGCATACAGCACATGGTCGAATGAGATCGACTCGGTAAATTCTTCCACAACCCGTTCGGTTGCTTTGGCAAAGCGTCCGCCCCAGGGCTTCTTAGCTGCCATGGCTTCCCCCTCGGTTGCCGGCCTGTACCCGCAGCCGCAATGCGTTTAATCGAATAAATCCTTCGGCATCTGCCTGATGATACACGCTGTCTTCTTCAAAAGTCGCCATATCTTCACGATACAGGCTGTTGGGCGATTTGCGGCCGACCACAATACAGTTGCCCTTATAGAGTTTCATCCGCACGGTGCCGGTAACGGTTTTCTGGGTTTCATCGATTGCCGTTTGCAGAATTTCACGTTCCGGGGCAAACCAGTAGCCGTTGTACACAAGGCTTGCATATTTGGGCATCATTTCATCCTTGAACCGCATTACTTCGCGATCGAGGGTGAGGGATTCAACCGCCCTGCGGGCCGCCAGTAAAATAGTGCCTCCCGGGGTTTCATACACGCCACGCGACTTCATGCCCACGTAACGGTTTTCCACCAGGTCCACCCGGCCGATGCCGTTTGCACCGCCGAGCTCATTGAGGCGCGCAAGCAGCTTTGCGGGGCTCAGCTCCTGCCCGTCGATAGCAACAGGGTCGCCCTCTTTGAAATCAATTTCGATATACGTCGGCGTGTCGGGCGCTTTTTCCGGTGAAACGCTCATCACAAACATGTCCTCATCAGGTTCGCTCCAGGGGTCTTCGAGAATACCGCCCTCAAAACTGATATGCAGCAGGTTCCGGTCGCTTGAGTACGGCTTTTCGGCCGTAACCGGCACCGGGATACCGTGCTTTTCGGCATAGTCGATCATTTTGGTGCGGGAGACAAGGTCCCACTTCGGGTCACGCCAGGGCGCGATGATTTTAATACCGGGGTTGAGGGCCAGAAACGACAGCTCAAAGCGGACCTGGTCGTTACCCTTGCCGGTTGCCCCGTGCGCTACGGCATCGGCGCCTTCTTTTGCAGCAATTTCAATTTGCCTTTTGGCAATCAGGGGCCTTGCGATGGAGGTGCCGAGCAGATAGGTGCCTTCATACACGGCATTGGCCCGAAACATGGGAAAAATGTAATCACGGGTAAACTCTTCCTGCAGATCTTCAATATACACCGTGCTTGCGCCGGTTTTAAGTGCCTTTTCCCTGACACCGACCAGCTCTTCACCCAGCCCGAGATCGGCGGCAAATGCAACCACTTCACAGTTATAGGTCTCCTGAAGCCATTTCAGAATAACCGAGGTGTCAAGACCTCCCGAATACGCAAGAACGACTTTTTTCACATCACTCATAACGGTCCCTTCTATTTATTTTTTCCCCATTAATAATTCCAGTATCGCCTTCTGCACATGCAGCCGGTTTTCAGCCTGATCAAATATGGCTGAGTTTTTTCCATCCATAACGCCGTCGGTTATCTCCTCCCCGCGATGTGCCGGCAGGCAATGCATAACCATAACATCATCTTTCGAGCAGGAAAGTAAATCCTCATTAACCTGGAAGCCCTTAAAGGCCTTGATGCGTTCGCGGTATTCCTTTTCCTGCCCCATGCTGACCCACGTATCGGTACTGATCACATCGGCCCCCTTGACCGCCTCCCGGGGGTCATGTAAAAGAGTTATGGTGGATGAGGCTTCCCGCTGCGCCCGCTCCAAAACGGTGGCATCGGGCAGGTGCCCCGCAGGGCAGGCCATGGTCAAATCAAAGTTCAGCCGCAGGGCTGCATTGATCCAGGAATGGGTCACATTATTGCCGTCGCCTACATAAGAGGCCTTCAATCCTTCATAGGTCCCGCGCTTCTCGATGACCGTAAAGATATCGGCAAGAATCTGGCACGGGTGATACAGGTCGGTCAGGCCGTTGATGACCGGAACATCGGCATTGCGGGAAAGCTCCGAAACCGTTTCCTGTTTAAATGTCCTGATCATGATTCCGTCCAGATAACGGGAAAGCACTTTGGCCGTATCATACACCGACTCGCCCCGCCCAAGCTGGGTATCGGTCCAGCGCAGATACACGGCATGCCCTCCAAGCTGGTACGTGCCGACCTCAAATGACACCCTGGTCCGGGTTGACGGTTTTTCAAATATCATCCCCAGCGTTTTGCCCTGCAGCGGATGGTACAGCTCCCCCCGCTTCTGCCGCGCCTTCAGGTCCGCGGTGCGATCGAATATGATGTCGATATCATCTTTGGTCAAATCATACAGGCATAAAAGGTCTTTTTTCATTGCGTATATCCTTTACTTCAAACGGCTGAAACAGCCGGTGGGACACAGCAGCTTCTCCATACTGCTGCGCCGGGTACTATGGTTGTGTCGGCATGCCGGCAAAAAGGTCTTCCAGCACGGCCACGCACGCATCAATCTCTTTCTCACCGACAATAAGCGGGGGCAAAAAACGCAAAACACGGTCCCGTGTACAGTTGATAATGAGGCCATTGTCGAGGCACTGTTCCACGATTTCCTTACCGTCCAGGTGCAGCTCCATGCCGACAATGAGGCCCTTGCCCCGCACCTCTTTGATAATCTCGGGATAGCGCTGCTGCAGGGCCGCAAGCTTTTCAAAAAAGTAATCGCTCATGGTTCGGCAATTCTCAAGCACGCCCCCGTTAATCAACTCATTCATCACCGCCACCCCCGCCGCCATCACCACCGGATTGCCGCCGAACGTCGAGGCATGGCTTCCCGGCGTAAAGCCTGCAGCTACTTTACTGCCTGCAAGCATCGCCCCGGCCGGCAACCCGCCTGCCAGCGCTTTGGCCAGGGTCATAATGTCGGGCTCGACCCCGTAATGCTCGTAGGCGAACAACTTCCCGGTGCGTCCCATACCCACCTGCACTTCGTCGAATATCAGCAAAATGTCTTCGCTGTCGCACAATGCACGCACCTCCTGCAGGTACTGCTGATCGGGCAGGTTCACGCCGCCCTCACCCTGTATCGGCTCTATCATGACAGCGCAGACTGAGTCGTCCACGGACTGCTTCAGGGCGTTGATATCGTTAAAGGGGACATATCTAAATCCGGGCAGCAAAGGTGCAAAACCCTTGTGCATCTTCTCCTGCCCGGTTGCCGTCAACGTTGCAAAGGTCCGGCCGTGAAAAGAATACTCCATTGTTATTATTTCAAACCGCTTGCCGCCCGAGCGGTTGTACGCATATTTCCGGGCGAGTTTCAAAGCCGCCTCGTTTGCTTCTGCTCCGCTGTTGCAGAAAAAAATCCGGTCGGCAAAAGAGTGTGCCGACAGCATGTCCGACAAATCCGCCTGGGGGGCCGTATAAAAAAAGTTCGAGACATGTACCAGCTTTTCAAGCTGTTCCTGGGCGGCCTGTGTGATGGCCGGATGACAGTGTCCCAGGTTGCACACGGCGATGCCCGAAAGAAAATCAAGATATTCTTTACCCCTGGCGTCCCAGACCCGGGCACCCTTTCCCTTGGTCAGGGCTACAGGATACCTGTTGTATGTCTGAAAAATACTTTGATCGGTCTTTTTGACGATTCGTTCCATAACTACTCCGATATACTGGTTCGATTATTCGTGGACTATCTGCGTACCGATACCGCCGTCGGTAAATATCTCAAGCAGAACCGCATGTTCGATTCGCCCGTCTATAATATGCGCTTTGGACACACCGTTCTGCAATGCTTTACAGCAGCAGTTCACCTTGGGAATCATACCGCCGCTTATCTCTCCGGTGTCTATCATCTGCTCGGCCGCAGGCTCGGTCAGCGTGGAACACAGTTTGTCCCGGCTGTTTTTTACGCCTTCCACATCGGTCAGCAGTATAAGCTTTTCAGCGTTCAGAGCGGCGGCGATTTCACCGGCAGCGGTATCCGCATTGATATTGAAAGTTTCGCCGTCCTCTCCGGCCCCCAGGGGCGCGATAATCGGTATGAACTGATGCGTATCAAGGGTATTGATCACCCGGGGGTTGATCGACCGTATTTCTCCAACCATGCCGATATCGATTTTTTTCGATGCATCGTTTTTATCGTTGAGGTACAGTTTTTCGGCCGTTATCAGGCCGCCGTCCTTGCCGCTCAACCCGACCGCTTTGCCGCCGTTGGCGTTGATGTGGCTGACGATTTCCTTGTTGATTTTGCCCACCAGCACCATCTCAACGATATCGATGGTCTCCTGGTCGGTAACCCGCAGCCCGTTGATAAACTCGGACTCTTTCCCCAGGCGCTCCATAAGTTCGCCGATCTGGGGACCCCCGCCGTGTACGATAACCGGCCGGATGCCGACATAGCTCAGCAGGATGACATCCAGGGCAAAGCTGTGACTGAGGCTGCTGTCTATCATGGCATTGCCGCCGAACTTGATGACAAAGGTTTTGTTATGAAAGGTCCTGATGTACGGCAGGGCTTCCATTAAGGTGTTTGCTTTGGTGATGGCTTTTTGCATAGTCTTCGTTGTTTTCTAAAAAATAATTTAAAGGATATACCTGCTTAAATCCTCATCCTGAATCAGGTCTTCAAGTTTTTGAGACACATAGGCCGCGTCCAGCACAACCGTTTGACCGCTGAGCTCGGGTGCGTCGAACGATATTTCCTCGAGCAGCTTTTCAAGTATGGTATGCAGGCGGCGAGCACCGATATTTTCGGTTTTTTCATTCACTGTTGTAGCGATTTCGGCAACCTTCTCAATAGCATCCTGCCGTATATCAAGCACAACCCCCTCGGTCTTCATAAGCTCAATGTACTGTTTGATCAGCGCATTCTGGGGCTCGGTTAAAATCTTGATAAAATCGTCCCGGGACAGAGAATTCAACTCAACCCGTATCGGGAACCGCCCCTGCAGTTCCGGTATCAGGTCCGAGGGCTTCGACACATAAAAAGCCCCCGAAGCAATGAAGAGTATGTGGTCGGTTTTCACCATTCCGTATTTGGTCGTTACGGTGGAACCTTCCACAATGGGCAGCAGGTCGCGCTGCACACCTTCCCTGGACACGTCCGGCCCCTGTCCGTGCTCCCGGCTGGCCACCTTATCAAGTTCATCAAGAAAGATGATCCCTGACTGCTCGACCCGCTGAACGGCCATTTTGGTTACCGATTCCATATCGATGAGTTTCTGGGCCTCTTCCTTGGCGATTATCTCCATTGCCTCCGGCACCTTCACTTTGCGCTTCTTGGTCTTTTTGGGGAACATGTTGCCGAACATGTCCTTCAAATTGATGTCCATCTCCTCCAGACCCGACGCCGAAAAAACCTCCACCACCGGGATATTCTGCTGGGAAATCTCCAGCTCCACTTCACGTTCATCGAGCTTGCCGGCCCGCAGCATGTCGCGCAGCTTTTCGCGGGTTGCGGACCCGGGCTGCTCCGCATCGGGTTCAGGCGCCTGGTGAACCGATTCCGCCGCTGCATCGCGGATTATCGGCGGCGACATTGCAGGCGGACGCTTCGGCGAGGGAGGCAGCAGCAGGTCCAATATCCGCTCCTCGGCGATTTCATACGATTTGGCCTCCACTTTTTCGGCCTCTTCATCTTTTACCTGTTTTACCGCCAGCTCAGTCAGGTCACGGATCATCGACTCGACATCCCGCCCGACATAGCCGACTTCCGTAAATTTCGACGCCTCTATTTTCAAAAACGGCGACTGGGCCAGCTTTGCAAGGCGTCGGGCGATTTCAGTTTTTCCCACACCGGTCGGGCCGATCATGATTATGTTCTTGGGAGCTATTTCATCCCGCAACTCTTCGGGCACCTGCTGTCGGCGCCAGCGGTTGCGCAGGGCTATGGCAACGGCCCGTTTGGCCTTGTCCTGCCCGATAATAAACTTGTCCAGTTCAGATACAGTCTCTTTGGGGTTCAGGGGTTTCGTCATTATACAACCTCAAATTCCACGGTACATATCGTTTTATTACAGCTCTTCCAGGCTGATGTTGCTGTTGGTGTAAATACAGATTTCAGCCGCTATATTCATGGATGCTTCCACTACTTCCCGGATGCCCATCTGGGTGTTGCGCACTAGAGCCCGGGCCGCCGCCAGGGCGTAGGGCCCGCCGGAGCCGATTGCCGCAATGTCGTCATCGGGGTCAATCACATCCCCGTTGCCGGATATAATAAAGAGGTGTTCGGCATTGGCCACAATCATCAATGCTTCAAGCTTGCGCAGCACTTTGTCCGAGCGCCAGTCCTTTGCCATCTCAACCGCAGCACGGGCAATATTGCCACTGTACTGCTCGAGCTTGTTTTCAAATTTTTCAAACAGGGTAAAGGCGTCGGCTGTAGCCCCGGCAAATCCCGCCAGAACCTGGTCTTTATACAGCCTCCGTATTTTACTGGCTTTGTGCTTCAGTACGGTATTGCCGAAGGATACCTGTCCGTCTCCGCCGATACAGACCTTTGAGCCGTTCCTGACTGCCA